>JARRJE010000008.1:0-16330 GCA_037379765.1 Deltaproteobacteria bacterium | reverse complement strand
AATTCCGAGGCAAAGAAGATGCCGGCGATCGGGGCATTGAACACGGCGCCGATGGCGCCCGCGCTGCCGGCCGCGATATAGACCTTCATCCGGGTTTCGGAGACCTTGAAAAAGTGTCCGACCTGGGAGCCCAGCGCTCCGCCGACCTGGGCGATAGGGCCCTCCACCCCTGCCGAGCCTCCGGAGCCGATGGTGAGCGCGCAGGAACAGATCTTGAGCACAATGGTGCGGAATTTGACCACCCCGCCCTCGAGGTTGACCTTCCGCAGAAATTTGACGAACCCGTAGCCGTTGACCTCCCCCGGAAACAGCAGCGAAAGGGGAATGAGAAGAATCATGCCGGTGATGGGGATCAGCGGCAACAGGGCGAGATGCCAACCACCATGGTCGATGCCGAGCAGTTCGTGGCCGCGGACAAAAATAAGCTCACGCACCAGTTCGGTGACGGTTCGAAAAACGATGTTGCCCGCCCCGGCCGCCACTCCGATAAAGGAGGCGATCACCACCATGATGGTGCTTTCGCCGGGAAGGAGCCTTCTGTATTTCTCGATTCCGTTCACGATCCTTTCCCGAAATCGTGACGGTTGACAATGATAAAAAAATTCATATCACATGCATTGTTTCTTCACTTAACCCTCTTCAGGGCTTCGCCTGAGTTCTGTCCACAAACGACGCCGAAGGCAACTTCTCATGATAACCGAATTCGTCCATCAGCGCATCCTCGGCAAACACTCATGGATTTTTCGGTACGTTGCAGCCCAGCCGGGCGGCCTGGCTCAATAGGTAGCTGTCGGTCATGCCGGCGATGAAATCGCGGATCATGGCGGCGGGAGGGGTCTTTTCACAGTAATCTTCCCCCATGCCGTCCAAAAATTCGATATAAATGGCCGAGCTGCGTTCCTCGCGGTCAAGGTGATCGAGGAAGGTTTCGAACAGGCTGCGGTAGCAGGACCTGATCTGGCCATAGCCCTGCTTGATCACCGGGTTGAGGTAAATGTGCTCGTAGTTGAATTTTTTCAGCCGACGGAGGCTGTCCCCGATCTCTGGGCTGAAGCGGATGCGGTCGTCCTCGGAGCCATTTTCGATCAGGTCGGTCACCAGCCGATAAACGATGGTGCCGTTGGTGCGGCCCAGAACCTTCCGGCATTCCGCAGGCAAGGCGTCTCGCTTGATGAGTCCCAGTTCGATGGCATCCTCGACGTCCCGGCCGATGTAGCTGATAGTGTCGGCGAAGCGGACAACGCACCCTTCGAGGGTCATGGGGGCGAGGGCCTGTTCATGATCGGCGCATTTGGCAGAGAGCTTGGCGTCAAAGGCGTCGAAGGTGGATTCCCGTGTCGGTTGCAAACTCTGTTGGTGCACCTCGCCATCGTGGCAAAGAATGCCGTCCAGAGTCTGCAGGGTGAGGTTCCATCCCCGGCCCCTTTTTTCGAGAGAGTCGAGGAAGAAGACGCTCTGGACGTTGTGCTGGAAAGCGGGCAGATCGTGTTCCATGCAGAGTTCGGAGAGGATTTTTTCGCCGTCGTGACCGAAGGGCGGGTGGCCGATGTCGTGGCCCAGGGCGATGGCTTCGATGAGATCCTCGTTCAGCCCCAGGAAACGGCCGATGGTGCGGGCGATCTTCGAGACCAATTGGACGTGCAGCACCCGGTGGGTGATGTGGTCGTTGGCCACCATATAAAAGACTTGGGTCTTGTCGATGTATCGGACATAGGCGCGGGAATGGAGAATCCGGTCCACATCTTGGGCGAAAGTCTGCCGGTCACCAGTCCATTCTTCGTGACGACGCCTGATGCCGTCCCGGCTCAGGACGGCCAGGGCGGAGAGGGTGGTTTGCTCCCGGTTGTCGAGCCTCTCGCGGAGGTTGAGCAATCTGGGCGAGGTGGAAGGTATTTCGGGCATGGAAAAGTCGCGATGGCTCCAGGCACCGGAAATCTGTCGGGACCGGCTGGTACGCAGGAACCGGATTCCTCTTTCTTGTACCGCGGTCGATTATACCCTAGAATAATACGGAAAACACCCCGTTACACTTGTCAAGGCGGGCTGGTTTTGTATAATCAGCCCGGAGCAATCACCTACTGCAGCAAGTGAAACTACTTGCCCCGCGCTTCCAGTCTGGAAGCCGAGATTAGAGACAAATTTGGTGCCGACGTTACTTTAACGGCGGGGTCGGGCGGCGTTTTCGAAGTGGTAGCAGATGGCCGGGAAATCTTTTCCAAAGCGCGCTCGGGCCGATTCCCGAAACCGGGCGAAATCGAATCTCTTCTCCGGCAATTCTAGTGGTGTTCCCAACGATGCGACGGCTATGACCCAGGAGCTTTTTTCCGTTCATCTACTCGATGAAGGCGGGAACCGATGCCAATCCTGGCCGCTTGCAGGCAAGACCTCCTTTCGTCTGGGCCGCGGCCGGGACAACGATTTGGTGCTTCCCTTTTCCCGGGTTTCCCGCAAACACGCCATGATCCAGGTGGAGACCAGCGGGACCTGCAACCTCATCGATTTGGGCAGCTCCAACGGCACCTATCTGAACGGCCGTCGTATCTATGCTCCGGCGCCATTGCGAATGGGCGACCGGATTGATATCGGCAGAACGATTCTCGAATTCGAGCAGATCGTTAAATCAACAGCATCGGCAGCGACGGAGGAAGACCTCGACGACCGCACTATTGCCTTCGTCCAGAGAGAAACGGTGACCATTCTTATCTGTGACATTCACGATTTCACCAAATTTTCGCAGCGTCTCGGTGTTCAGGTCGTCTCCGAGCTCCTGCGTAAGTGGACCGGCACGGTTGACGCACTGATCGACAGTCATGGCGGCACCGTGGACAAGTTCATCGGGGATGCAGCCTTGGCGGTCTGGCGCAATGGGGATCGGCCGGAGAACATCCGCCAGGCCCTGGCAGCGGCCCTGGCTATTGCCGCCGCCACCCGCCAACTGAGAACCGGCGACCTGCCAGC
Organism: Deltaproteobacteria bacterium; assembly: GCA_037379765.1. Lineage (GTDB taxonomy): Bacteria > Desulfobacterota > Desulfobulbia > Desulfobulbales > UBA5123 > JAJYKH01. Next base: position 13,372 of record JARRJE010000008.1, on the reverse strand, counting down.
GCTGACCATCGGTGCCGCCATCAACACCGGCGAGGCGATGATCGGCAACATGGGGGTGGACAGCCACCGGGATTTCACAGTCATCGGCGATGCGGTCAATCTCGCCTTTCGGCTGGAGAAGCTGACCTCTCGCGAGCAGGGATTGGACATTCTGATCGGCGCCGACACTGCCGCCGTGCTTGTGGGGGCGGACAGATATTTCCGGGCATTTTCCTGTCCTGTCAAAGGGTTGAAGAAGCCGGTTTCAGCTTACGGCTGCAGTTTTTCCAGGCTCAACTCCTACCTGCAGGAAGTCTGAGATAAGAACGGTGAATGAGACCTGTATGGGAGTATACGGGCGCTCCTTCAGCATGCCGGACCTCGGTTCGTCTGAGAAGATCCACCCGGAGTTGCCTTTTGCCGTCACCTTGACGACGAAAAAGATTCGATTTTCTCATGCCCGGCCATTCCTGACCTAAGCTGCAGCAGGGGGATTGTCACGCGGAGGCGGGCATCCGGAACGACCATGGAGAGGTGATAATAGCCTGAAGATGTATCGCTTCAGTGCTCCTGTGCTGATCTGCTTGGATATTTCCCTAACCTTTTCTTGCCTTTTCTTGACATCGGAATTTTTGCCCAAACCTTTTTTCTGGCTTGAGGCGGATTGGCCTTTGCCGCCGGCCGTCGAGGTTTTTCATCATTTATCGGGAAAGTGCTTGACGAGTCCAAACGAATATTTCAAATATATATTTGAACTAACTCGGAACCGACAGCAATGCGTAAGCGACGAAAAGACGGTCAGGAAACCAGTGAGCAACTGTTGGCCTCGGCCTGTGAGGTTTTTGCAGCCAGGGGCTTTCGGGCCGCGACCATTGCGGAGATTTGCAAAAAGGCCAAGGTCAATACCGCGGCGGCCAGTTATCACTTCGGCGGGAAAGAAGCCCTTTACGTTGCAAGTTGGCGTTACGCTTTCGAACGCTCGCTGCGGATCTATCCGCCGGATGGCGGAGTGGCCCCCGATGCCCCGGCGGAAGAACGCCTGCACGGCCGCATTCTTTCGTTCATGCGCCGCATCATTGATACCGAAAGTCATGACTTTGACATCGTTCACAAGGAGATGGCGAGCCCGACCGGTTTGTTGGCGGCACCCATGCGTCAATCCATGGAGCCGATCTTTCAAGGGTTGAATGCTTTGATCCGTGAGCTGTTGGGACCGCATGCCACAGGACAGCAGGTTCGGCTCTGCCAGATGAGCATCCGGGCCCAGTGCTTCGGGCCATTGCTACGGGAGCGTCGCCGGAAGATGGCCTTGCCGGGGCGGCTGCCGCCGGGACCGGAACCGTTGCAGGATGAAGTGGAAGTCCTGGCCGATCATGTGACGCGCTTCAGCCTGGCCGGCATCCGCGAGCTCAGACAAGAGGCGGAGGCCCACCTAGGCACCTCCGGCAAGTCTGGCAGAGCAAAAACGATTGAAAAAAGTCGTCAGCCATCAGTGATCAGCGATCAGTAACGGCAAGGGTTGAAGTTTTATTTTTGTGTTGCCTTGCTGACTGCTGCACACTGGCTGCTGAGGTTATTAATGAGGTCCTGAATGATCAAACCGACTCTGAAAAAGATAGTTCCTGTGGTGTTGCTGCTGCTGGTCGGCACCGGCGTCTGGCAATGGCGGCACCAGGACGGACAGGAAACGCTTTTCCGTACCGCGCCGGTGAGCCGCGGCAACCTGCTGGTGACGATCAGCGCTACCGGCACGGTGGAGCCGGAAGAGGTGATCGATGTCGGCGCCCAGGTGGCCGGCCGCATCCTCGTCTTCGGCAAGGACGCTAATGGCAAGACCGTCGATTACGGCTCACCGGTGGAGGCGGGCACGGTGCTGGCCCGCATCGACGATTCGCTGTACGCGGCCGACGTGGATCAGGCAGAAGCCCAACTTTTATCTGCCAAGGCCAACCTGCAGAAGGCGCAAGCAGACCTGCAGCGGGCGGAGCAGGACTGGAAGCGGGCCCAGAAGCTCGGCCCCTCCGAGGCCTTGTCCCAGGCGAGCTATGATACTTACAAATCCAATTATAAAATCGCGCAAGCCCAATTGGGAGTCAGCAAGGCGGCCATCCGTCAGGCCGAGGCCAATCTCAGCCGGGCGCAGCGCAACCTCGGTTATTGCACCATCAAATCCCCGGTCAAGGGGGTGATCATCGACCGGCGCGTCAATATCGGCCAGACCGTGGTGGCAAGCCTCAATGCCCCGAGCCTGTTCCTTATCGCCAAAGACCTTACCCGCATCCAGGTTTGGGTGGCGGTCAATGAGGCGGATATCGGCCGCATTCATCCCGACCAGCCGGTGCAGTTTACGGTCGACGCCTTTCCAGGTGAGATTTTTCATGGCGAAGTCGGCAAGATCCGGCTCAATGCCTCCATGACCCAGAATGTGGTGACCTACACTGTGGAAATCCGGACCGACAACAGCAATGGCCGACTGCTGCCATACTTGACCGCCAACGTTAAATTCGAGTTGGAGCGGGTGAACAAGGCCTTGCTGGTGCCCAACGCCGCCCTGCGCTGGAAGCCCACCGACAACAGGCAAATCGCACCCGCCGACCGGGAGGCCTTCGAGAAAACTGATGGGCGGGGCCAAAAAGTGGGAAAAGCAGAGGGCGTCGGCACTCTCTGGCTGCCGGAGGGCCCCTATGTTCGACCGCTGATGGTGCAGGTCGGACCGTCCGATGGCCGGAGGACCGCAGTGAGCGGCGAAGGGGTCAGTAAAGGGATGCCGGTAGTCACCGGTGAACAATCTCCGGAAGAGGCCGCCCGAAACGAGAATGACGGGGGCCGCAGCCCCTTTACTCCCTCTTTCAGGCACGGACGCGGCAACCGCTCCCGATCGCGATAGGCCCGGCGATGGATCTGATTGTTCTCCGCGATATCTGCAAGACTTATCAGATGGGCGATATCAGCGTGCCGGTGCTGAAAGGGGTGTCGCTTGCCGTGGCGCGCGGCGAGCTGGTGTCTCTGATGGGCTCCTCCGGCTCGGGCAAAAGCACCCTGATGAACATCCTGGGCTGCCTTGACCGGCCAACCTCCGGGGAATACTGGCTTGACGGGCGGGAGGTCTCCAAGCTCTCCCAGGACGAACGTGCTCTTCTGCGCAATGCCAAGATCGGATTCGTGTTTCAGAGTTTCAACCTGCTGCCTCGGACCAGCGCCCTGGAAAACGTGGCCATGCCGCTTTCGTATCGGGCGAAACCGCTCTCCGAGCGGGAGGCCAGGGAGCGTGCCGCCGCCATGCTCACCCGGATGGGTCTGGCAGACCGTCTTCACCATGAGCCCTCCAAGCTCTCCGGCGGCCAGCAGCAGCGGGTCGCTATTGCCCGTGCTCTCATCAATGAACCGCCGTTGCTCTTTGCCGATGAGCCCACCGGCAATCTTGATTCCCGCACCAGCACCGAGGTCCTCCAAATGTTTCAACAGCTCAATGAGGAGGAGGGGATCACCATCATCATGGTAACTCATGACCCCAATGTGGCGCGTTACGCTCGGCGCACGATCCATATCCAGGACGGCCAGATCGTCGACGGCGCCTTTGCGGCGGGAACGGGGGTGTCCTGATGCCGCTCCATGCCATTGCCAAAACGGCGATCAAGGCACTGAGGCGCAATCCCATGCGGGCGATGCTGACCACCCTGGGAATCGTTATCGGGGTAGGAGCAGTGATTGTCATGATGGAGATCGGTACAGGCTCTTCGGAGGCGTTGCAGAAATCCATCGCCACCATGGGCGCCAATGTTATTGTGGTCCGCCCGGGGACGGCCTCGAGCGGCGGCATCAGTTTCGGGGCCGGCACCACCACCACCCTGGTGCCGGAAGACTGTGACGCAATTCTGCAGGAGTGTCCTGCGGTCCTGAATGCCGCGCCGATGGTGCGGGCCCGCACCCAAGTGGTCTACGGCAGTCGCAACTGGGTGCCGACCTACATGTATGGGACCACCCCGGCCTATCTCGATGTTCAGAATTGGGGGACGCTGGCAGCCGGGGAGCCTTTCACGGATCGGGATGTGCGGAATGCCAACAAGGTTTGTCTCCTGGGCCAGACTCTGGTCCGCGAACTTTTCGAAGGAGAATCTCCTGTCGGCCGTGAGGTCCGGGTGAAAAACGTGGCCTTCCGGGTGGTGGGAGTGCTGAAGGCCAAGGGCGCCAACATGATGGGCATCGATCAGGACGACATTCTCATCGCTCCCTGGACTACCCTCAAGTTCCGGGTAACCGGTTCGACCCTTTCCTCCACCAATCAAAGCGCTGCTTCGAGCAGTACCTCCTCCACGGTGAATACGCTGAGCAATCTTTATCCCGGCGGTGAGGAGAGTCTTTATCCCGAGCGCTCCGAAGTGCAGCAACTCGATCACCCGATGCCGGTCCGCTTTACCAATGTGGACCAGATCATGGTGGCGGCCAGGAGCGCAAACGAGATCCCGGCGGCCATCGACCAGATCACAGCGTTGCTGCGCGAGCGTCACCGGATTCGCGATGGCGAGCCGGATGATTTCATCATCCGCAATATGAGCGAGCTGATCAAAACTCTCTCCTCCACCACCACTATGATGACCAACCTGCTGCTGACGGTGGCCATGATCTCGCTGCTTGTGGGCGGGGTGGGGATTATGAACATCATGCTGGTCTCGGTTACCGAGCGGACCCGGGAAATCGGGCTGCGCATGGCGGTTGGGGCGCGGGCACGCGATATTCTACGGCAGTTTCTGGTGGAGGCAGTGGTGCTCTGCCTGGTGGGCGGCGCACTGGGGATCCTTCTCGGCCACGGAGGGGCGCAGTTGGTTCGCCTTATGATGCATTGGCCGGTAGCCACCTCGCCGATTGCCATTGTCGCCGCCGTCCTGGTCTCGGCCACGGTGGGCATAGTCTTCGGCTTCTATCCGGCCTGGCAGGCTTCCAAACTCGACCCGATCGAGGCCTTACGCTATGAATGATCCTCTTTGAAAGTCGGAAGTGACTTTCAGAGGAAATTTGCAGTTGGAAACTTTAAGATTTAAGCCATTGATGTTCTGAACTATTTGTTTCAAGTAGAACTCGACAGATAACCGAGACTCGATGTAACTGGAGATTTTTGCTGAGCCATCCCAATTTTTCAGATTCCGGGCGATTCTTGACATGAAGAAGAGAGGGGTTGTGGGAAGGAAGAAAGTGATGCATCGCCTGTGGCTGTTGCTGCTCCTGGGAGCGGGGATACCGCTCTTTTCAGGCTGCATGGTGGGGCCGAATTTTCAGCGGCCGTCCATGAAGATGCCCGGCAGCTGGTCCGGCAAGAAGGTCGCGGCAGAGGTGCCTGCCGCGGAACAGAAGCTGGCCAGCTGGTGGACGCTTTTCGGTGATCCTTTGCTCACCTCTCTCGTAGAAAGGGCGGCGGCCGCCAATCTCGACCTGCACATCGCCGAGGCTAGGGTGCGTCAGGCGCGGGCAGCCAGGCAAATTGCAGTGTCGGGCCTCGGGCCTACGCTGGACGCCAATGGTTTCTACCAACGCAGCCGAACCTCCGGAGTGGTCGGCGATCTTTATCGGGCCGGTTTTGATGCGGGTTGGGAGATTGATCTCTTCGGCGGCAATCGACGCAACGTGGAAGCGGCCACGGCTGACCTGGAGGCGACCGTGGAGTCGCTACGCGATGTACTGGTCAGCCTCAGCGCCGAGGTGGCAAGCGATTACATCAACCTGCGGACCCTGCAACAGCAGCTGGCCGTCGCCCGGAAGAACCTTCGGATTCAGAAACATACCACCTCCATCGTTCGGCAGCGTTTCGAAGCCGGTTTTGTAGGCCGCCTCGACGTAAGCAATGCCGAGGCGCAACAGGCCGCCACCGCTGCCCAGATTCCCTTGCTTGAATCAGCCGCCCGGCAGACCAACTATGCCCTGAGCGTCTTGCTGGGACAGGAGCCCGGCGCTTTGCTGGCGGAATTGACGCCGGCTGCCGCTGTTCCTGCTTATCCACCTGCCGTGCCGATTGGTCTGCCCTCGGATCTGCTGCGGCGTCGGCCCGATATCCGGCGGGCCGAAGCAGCGCTCCATGCCGCCACCGCCCAAATCGGGGTGGCCACCGCCGACCTTTTCCCCCGTTTTAACTTGACCGGGATCCTCAATTTCTCCGGCCCTCATCTCGGTTCGCTTTTCACTTGGGCCGACAGGGGCTGGTCGTTCGGGCCCTCGGTGAGTTGGCGGCTCTTTGAATCGGGCGGCATCCGGGCCAATATCGAGCTCCAGAAAGCGCTGCAGCAGGAAGAGGGATTGGCTTATCAGCAAACGGTCCTCACTGCCCTGCAGGAGGTCGAAAACGCCTTGGTCGCCGCGGACAAGGAAAAGATCCATTACGAAAAGCTTAAAGAATCCGTGGCGGCCGACCGGCAGGCGGTGGCACTGGCAACGGAGCTCTATCGTTCGGGGGAAACAGACTTCTTATCCGTGCTTGTTGCCGAGCGAGCTCTTTATGTGGCCGAGGATGCTTTGGCCCAGAGCCAAGGCGCGTTGTCGACCGACCTGGTTGCCCTGTATAAGGCCCTGGGGGGCGGCTGGAGCGAAAAAGAAGGGAACGGTTTGGAACCTTCTCAGGCGACGATGGAAGGGGAACAGGCCGGCGGCGGTTCCTGAGCCACCCGAGATCGGTACGCTCGTCAGTCAGGAAAAGAAGGGGCAGTTCGCATCAACATCAACGGCTTGCCCCGCGTCGTTCCAGTTCGAGATCAGCAAGGGCATCGAGCATCCTTTGTTTGCGCTTCTCCAGTTTGCCGCGGTAGGCCAGCAGATCATCGGCGATCTCCGTAAAGAGAGCTTTGGCGACTTTACTGGTGGAGGCATCCGCCGAGCGGCGAAAAAAATGCTCTTCAGCTTCTTGCCTGGCCGCCGCCAAGCTGAGGATCTCGATCATGTCTTTTAAGTCGTCATGCCGCATAGATGGCCTCCCCAGAAATCAGCGATGATTGAGGCGGCCGCCGTAATAACCTTCTGCCGCCGCTCCCGCCAGCAGAAACACGATTCCCCCAAAATAAAGCCGCAGCCAAACAGTTTGCAGAGTGGCCGGAAAAGCTGCCCTCCAGATCAACACCACAACACTCACCGCCAGCATGACCAGAGAGATGCGAATCTTACGGATAAAGATTTTACCCCGCAGCCCCTTGTATCTTGCCTTCCATGTGAACCAGCCGCTCAACATGCTGGCTGCCAACATGAGCACCCCGGCTGCCAGACAGAGATAGGCGATGAACTCGTAGCAAGGCTTTCCCCCGTCCAGATAAAGGAGCATGAGGCCGCACGAAAGGCCGAAAAAAGAAATCGGAAAATGGGTGAAAAGGACATGCCAATGTATTCGATATTTGAGTATGGTTTGGCCGGACTGTACAGAAATCTTGATCACCTCCGGCAAGAGCACTATCTGTCAAGTGGAGAAGAACACCGGACTATCCTCAATCGTCTTAATCTCGGATGCCCGCTTTTTAAATCACAAGGAGTGGTTTGGCTCTTCAAACATATCCTGCTTTTCTTGTCATCTTGTCATTATTTTTCATGAGTGGGAAGTTTTCTTTAGAGCCTGGAGAGTTTCGAACGACCGTCCTAGTTCGGCATGGATCCAACTTGACAGGAACTCCCATGTCGGGGTGAAAATAAATAAGAGTGAGTACCCCTTTGGCTGTTGCCCCAGGAGAAAAAGGAATGGTCGAGCCCAGGGAGTTGGCAGAGCAATTTGAGCTGGGAGTGGTGCTGCCGGCCGGCAGTGAAGAACGTTTTGCCGGTTACGGCGTCATGGGCCAACCTTTTGCATCGGGGCACCTCCTTGCCCTCCGCCGATTTCCGGTGACCTCTTTGGGCGCCGGCTATACCTCCATCTGGCATCGTGATCCGGCTGGGGTATGGACTTTCGTTCAGGATGCTCCTCCGGAGCGTTCCTGTCCCCGGTATTTCGGCAGTGCCCTTTCCCGGACCCTTGTCCGGGACATCCGGATCGTGTGGAGCGGACCCCGAGCTTTCACCGTAAGTGTGAATGGCGACTGGTCTCTCGAATGGCAAGTGGCTCTATCCTCGAATTCCGCCACCAGAGCCTTCAATCTGGCGGCAGGTCTTCTTCCCTTGTCCGTTTGGCGAAAACGGAGGCTGCTTGACCTTATAGGCCGGACGGCAAGCCGGCTCACAGGCATGGGCCGGATCACCCTCACCGGCCAAGTGCCCAACCGCCAGCGGTTTCTTTCTCAGCCCCGCTATGTCTGGAAGGTGGCCGCCAGCCGGGCCCGACTTAACGGCGTAGATCTGGGGCCGCCCGGCCCTTTGGCCGACCAAGCCAATCTGGCAGATGTCTGGCTCCCTCAGGAAGGCCGTTTCTTTGTGGGATATTCATTCCTCGAATCCTTTGATCCCGCCCGCCACATCGAAGCCCCGCCACCCTCAGCCTGAATCAACATCAGGCATGATCGTTCCGTTTCTTTTCCAACCTTTGGCCCGGCCGTCCCGCCGCTAAAACTGAAAATAAATATGAGCAGGAGCAAGATCGGTTTGTGGGAAAACGGTTTGTCCATCCCTTATGTTTCTTGAAAGAAATTGATTTTATCGCTGAAGACTGACGGGGAAGAAGCTGTCGGACGGAATTCCGCACTTTCCCCTCTTCCGTCGATAATCAATGGTGCCTTTATGCCCGATGCTGAGAAATATCAATCGTCGGGCATATTGAATTTCCTGCTCGTTCTGACTGAAGTAAAGAGAACGCCGAAGAGATAGGCTGCCAGGGGCAGCACTGCTAGGAATGTTGCGAGTGCGATTTCTGCCATGGCTGTATCTCCTGGTTGGAGACGGCAATACGCGCTGCCCGGGCCCCCTTAAGCCCCAGCGCATTTGACGTCTCGTTGGTTGGCAAATGCCGAGCACTTCATGGCTTTTATTGTGAGTGTTGAAAGGCGACTCATAACTTGCAGTTTTAAATTAACATTTACTCCAGTATTTTGAGCCTATTCCGAGGGAGTCATCATGGAGTGAGATGCAATTTCTGGCAGAGTGGGCAAATACGTCAGATACTTACCCGGTAGAGAGAAATAGCTAAAAAACCGGGTGAAACCGCCAAGACCGCCGGATGCCAAGAAAGTGGTTGGTGAAGACTGAAGATCTCCACGGGCAACTGATGGTTTTATGCTTACTTACATTTTGAATCATTTGTGATGGAAAATAAATCTAAATTCCGCTCCAGAATGACTCTATTCCGTCGGAAATAATCGATCTAAACATATAAGATCATTATTTTTTCATCACAAACATATTCACATGTTGCAATTTCGCAACATTCTCCGTGCTTGGTCGTGGTAGTCCTTCCTTCATCTTTTTGGGTTGCCATTCCGGAATGTTTTTTTGATTCAGTTTAATCGAGCCGGCAGGGGCATTTATAGGGGAGGGATAATCGGCGTTTGAGAAACGAAGGCCTTTGAAGACGTGCGGTCCTTTCCCTTTCTCACGTATAGATCAGCCATGACCGCAGCCAATGATTCAGATTGTCAGTGAGGTTTTCAGTTATGGGACAATTCGCCCGATACGCTTTTTCATTGGCGAGTTTTTTCCCGTTTTTTCTTCCACGAGATCCGGGACTAAAATCGGTTGTGGAAATCCCAGGTTGCCGAAAAATTTGATGGGAAATCGGTCCGGATCGAGCTGTCGTCGGACACAACGGGTAGGAGTAAAGGGGGCACTGGCTGCCCCGAAACCATGGCTTTCCAGCCAGTGGCCTTTCGTGGATGAATCAATAGGGGGAAAAGTTGCCCGACGAAAAACCACGAGAGGATATCCTGGGTTTTCTAGATAATATCTTTAAAATCAAAAAGTTGGTCAATTAGCCATAATTCGGGTAGAATCCAAAAACGTTCTTTGCATCGATTGAAAGGCTTTTATGAAAATCAGGGGCAAGCTTATTTCCAGTTTTGGCGCCGTGACCCTGGTCATCCTCCTGGGCTATGCGATTCTGGTTTATATTTCGTTTTCCGAGAGCATCCGCAGGGATCAAACCCAAATCTATAACTCGCGTGTGAAAACCGCTATTCTGCTGACCGAGCATCTTTTCTGGAATGAGATTCGCAGACTGATTTGCATCGGCCCCGAGGAGCAGGTCGACATTGCTGCCAAGCTTCCTGCTGCCGACAGCCAGTACAAGGGATTGTTCACGAGTTACGCCACATACATCAGGGAGACCGGGGAACGACTCAAGGTCTGGCCCGCAGCGGCTACCGATGGTGAATGGTCTCAGATGCGGAGACGCTTGGGCGATGGAGGGGATTCCGTTTCTTCGAAGCTGTTTTTCAATGGCGATCAGATTTTTTTCATCCTCCAGGAAGAAAAGGGGCCAACCCGGCATCTTCTCTATCTTTTTCAGGTCGATCGGGCAAAATGGGAACACTTGCTCCGGGAAAATCTGTTGCTCGATCAGTCGACATTGCTTCTTTCCCAGGGCGACCGCGTCAGGTTGACATTGGCGCCCAAAGATCCGGCTGCCGGCGGACTTCTCAATCCCCTCCGATTCAAGAAGTTGGTGGGCGCGGAAGAGAAATCCGGCCTCCGAGAAGGCCGTTTCGTCCCGCTCAACGATGAAATATTTCTATTCTCGGCTCCAATCGATTTTTTTGGAATGCAGCTCGATTATCTGCTGCCTTCCAATATTTTCCTCAAAGGATTGGATCGACTGAAGAATAGGGTAATCGCCGCCACTCTTATCTTGGGTTGGATCGCTGCCTGGGTAGTTTTAATCGTTTCATATCGTCTTTCCCGGCCGGTTGTGAACCTCGCCCAGGTCACCAATGACATGATTGCCTTCAACTATCAGACGCCTTTCGAATTCGCTCCTAGTAATGACGAGATCGGGGATCTGGCTCGAAGCGTTGAAATCATGCGTCAGAGGATCGAGCAGCTGGTCACCAAGGACCCATTGACCAAGACCTATAATCGTCGATATCTCATGCATATGTTTCAAAGTGAATATGCAAAGGCAGTGCGCACCGGAGGAGAACTGGCCTGTCTGATCCTGGACCTGGATCATTTTAAACAAATCAATGACACCTATGGTCACCAGGTCGGGGATGAGGTGTTGCAGGAGATGGGAAGGCTGCTGATGAAAAATCTCAGGAAATATGACACGGTGGCCACGGTGGCGAGATACGGGGGAGAAGAGTTTGTCGTGCTGCTGCCCGATGGATCAAAAGAAGGGGCTTTGTCTGTAGCGGAACGGCTGCGACGGAAAGTGGAAGGACACCCTATGCCGAGAGACATTTTCTGCACCGTCAGCTGTGGGGTCGCCCTGTTTGACAGGAGTCGCCATGGCTCTCCTGATCATTTGCTCCACGAGGCTGATCAGGCCATGTATTCGGCAAAAAAACAGGGGCGCAATCAGGTCGTTGTTTTCACTTGAACGGGTTCTTTCAAATGGATCGAAAAGCGTTTTATATTTTCTCGGCAGAGGTACTTAAGCCGATCAGGGTGTAAAGGGGACAAAAGCGGAAAAGAGCAGTAAGCAAGGGAAGGAAGCCGGCTACGCCAATTATTTTTTGGGAAAGACCACCGGAAACTACCGGATTGTCAAAGAAGCCGATGTAGAAAAGGACGCCGCTGATGATCAGCCGGATCAGCATGTCAAGATTGCCCACATTACGTTTCATGATTCCTCCCGGCCAGATGAAAATTGAATAGAAGAAGGAACTTATTCTGCTACCACTGCATCATGAATTTGTCAATTTTAAAACAGGATAAGACCGATCTTCATTATCCACGTAGCTCCCACACAGCAATCCTCTAAAATATATGGGCGGAGCGATAACGAGAGAGACGGAGAGTTCTTTACTCCACTCGAAGGTCGAAAGCGGCTGAGAAAAGTTTTCTGGTGTATGGATGGCGGGGATTTTCGAAGAGAGCGGCAGCCGGTCCAGCCTCGACGATGACGCCGTTCTGCATCACTGCCACCTCGTCGGCCAGGGCGCGAATGGTCCGCAGATCGTGAGAGATGAAGAGGTAGGTCATGTTATGATCCCGCTGCAGCTTGCGGAGCAGCTTGATGATCTGGGCCTGCACCGTCATGTCCAGGGCACTGGTTGGCTCGTCAAGCACCACGAAGCTGGGGTTGAGGACCACGGCGCGGGCGATGGCGATCCGCTGCCGTTGGCCGCCTGAAAACTCGTGCGGATAGCGGTCAGCCATGGCCGGCTCGAGACCGACTTCCATGAGGATTTGCTCCACCAGCCGGCGCCGTTCCCGGCGGTTGCCGCCCATCTTATGCACCTTGAGGCCCTCGGCCACGATCTGCTCGACGGTGAGTCTGGGAGATAGCGACGAGAATGGGTCCTGGAAGACCACTTGCAGTTCCTTGCGCAGGGTGCGCATGGTCTCGCGGCCCTGGGCAAGGAGGTCCCGGCCGGCATATTCGATCGCCCCTTCGCAACCGGCCAGCCGCAGGAGGCACATGCCGAGTGTCGTTTTGCCCGATCCGGATTCCCCCACGATGCCATAGGTTGTCCCCTCCCGGATGGTAAGGTCCACCCCGTCCACCGCCTTGACCAATCCCACTGTTCGTTTGAAGAAGCCCGTCTTGATGGGGAAATGACAGCGCAGGTCCCTGATGGTGATCAGTGGAGCCTGTTGTGTTGCCGGCTTGGGCTCACGTTTGGGAATGCTTTCCAGCAATCGGACGGTGTAAGGGTCTTGGGGATTTTCCATCACCTCGGTGGTGGGGCCGTGTTCCACGATTCTGCCCTGGTACATGATGTGAACGTTGTCGGCGATTTCCCGGACCATGGCCAGATCGTGGGTGATGAGGAGCACGGCCATCCCCATCTCCTTCTGGATGTCCTTGATGAGAGACAGGATCTGGGCCTGGATGGTCACATCAAGGGCGGTGGTGGGCTCATCGGCGATGAGAAGCGACGGCCGGCCGGCCAGGGCCATGGCGATCATCACCCGCTGGCGCTGGCCGCCGGAGAGCTGGTGAGGAAAGCTGCCCAGCCGTTTGTCCGGTTGGGGAATACCGGTGCGGTCAAGCAGCTCGACCGCCCGCTGCCGGGCGGTGTTTTTGTCGAGCCCTTCGTGATAGATCAAGGGCTCCATGATTTGATCACCGATGGTATAGACCGGATTGAGGGAGGTCATCGGCTCTTGAAAGATCATGGCGATGCGGTTGCCTCTGATCCGCTGCAGCTCCTGTTCCGGGCGAAGCAGCAAGTCGCGGTCCTCGAAGAAAATTTCACCGCTTGTCCGGGCAGTGGCGATTTTTTCGAGCAGTCGCAGGATGGAAAGGGCGGTCACCGATTTGCCGGAACCCGATTCGCCGACCAGGGCCACGGTCTGGCCCTGATCCACACTAAAGGAGACCTGATGAAGGATGCCGCTCCAT
>JARRJE010000007.1:0-14639 GCA_037379765.1 Deltaproteobacteria bacterium | reverse complement strand
CTCAGTGCTTGTAGCCGTGGCTCCCTCCAGTGCTCTTCAGCACCACTTCTGCCATGGCCCTGTGATAATCCCTCTCCACTTTGAGGTTTGAAATCGCACAGTACCTCTGCGTGGTCGTGATCCACCGGTGCCCGAGGAGATCTTGGATGGTTGCCAAATCGGCTTCGGCATTGAGCAGTTGGGTTGCCATTGTATGCCGAAGGCAGTGGCATGAGATTTTTACGCCACTTTTCCGGGCATAATATTCTATCCTCTTCTGGATGCCCCTCGTTGAGATGGCCTTTCCTTTGTACTTGCCTTTCTCGACCAAGAAAAGCTTGTTGGCCTTGCCCAAGGGCCTGATCCTGAGGTATGCGTCCAATGTTTCCAGGGCATCCTGACTGATATAGACCACTCGATCTTTACCCCCTTTGCCGTGCTTGACCATGATCCGCCTCCGACGCAGATCAAGGCAGGCAAGAGAGAGGTTTGCCACCTCTTCGACGCGCATTCCACTTCGGAGCATAAGCATGAAGATGGCTTTGTCCCTGGTCTTCCGGATTACCTCGAAAAACCTCCTGACTTCTCCCTCCTGCAGGAAATGGGGCAGTGGCCTGGGAAGCCGAAGGGATATTCCTTTTTTAACCGGATTAGGGATATCGAGGCCTTCCTGGTCTCTGAGATAGTTGTAAAAGCAGCGGATGCTGCCCAGATGGCAATTAATGGTTTTGGGATGCAGATGGCGGGCCAGAAGGAGATCGATGTATTCGCCTACATGCGAGGGGGTGGCTTGTTCAACCCGCACCGGCAGCCAGGAATGAAAATGCTTCAGCAAGTTCATGTAACTCTTCACCGTCTGCCGGGAGTAATTCCTTCGCTTCAGGAAGCGCCGGTAATTGATGAGGCAATTAGTAAGTTCCATGGATCTCACCTTTTTCTATCAGGGCCATGGCTCGGAAATACTCTTCCTCCCTCGTCTTATCGGTGAGCCTGGCATACCGTCTCGTTTCCACGATATTGGAGTGGCCGAGAAGCTGCTGAAGGACTTCCAGGCGTAGTCCCGCATTCAAAAGCTCACTGGCAAAGGTATGCCGCAGACGGTGCAAAGAATAGCCCTTGTGCCCCAATCCAGCTTTTCCCAGCCATTTTGTGAATATTCTCCTCGCCCCGACATAGGTGAGGCTGAATCCGTCTCTTTTTTTCACCGTAGAATAGAAAAGATGCTCCCGCTTAGGATCTCGTATTCTGAGCCACGCCTTGAGAGCCTCTTCTGCATCCTCGCTGTAGTAAACGACCCGTCCGCGGCTGTTTTTCTCGCCCAGGTAAATCATGACCTTGCGTTCGTTCAGGTCGATATCCGCGACTCTGAGGTCGAGTAGCTCTCCAATTCGCATGCCGGTTCTGAGAAGCATAAGGATCAGCGCCCGGTCACGGATATCGTCGATGGCCGAGATCAATTTTTTGATATCGTCGGGGTGTATGGCGCGAGGAAGGGCGTCAGGGAGGCTGAGTTTGATCTTCTTGACCAAAATCTCAGACTGGAGGATGCCGTTGACTGATAAGAATTGGAAAAAGGCATATATCCTTTCCACCTTGGTCCTGATTGTCGTGATCTTCAAGCCCTTATCTTGTTCTTGTTCAACGTAGCCTTCTAGGTGATCGCGACGGATATCCTCAAGCCGATCCACGCCGAGGCCATGGACATAGGAAAGAAAGGAGCGGAGGATCCCCGCCGTAGAGTGAATCGTTGAAGCCTTATGATTGCGGCGATATTTGTGCCGGAGATAATCGAGGGCTCGCTCGCTGCCAGGGAGCTCGCGTGATTGGAACCACTGCAGACCACGATCATAAGCCGCCCGCCGCTCTCGTTGCTCCCGGTGCTGCCGGGTCGCTTTTGGCGGCTCTGCTTCGGGGGAGGAGCTGCTATCTTCCGGAGGTGGTACAGGTGTGAAGGTGAAAGTTATACTTTGATTTTGGTACCAGTAAAGAGGGGAAGTATGTACTTTCCCTGCTTGGTCGATGCTGCGGCCATATCTGCCTCCTTTTCCTTTTTTCAAGAAAAAACAGTAAGATATTGACCGCTTGCCCATCAAGAGTCAATTTTCATTTTGTTACGTATAGCCATTGCAAGTCTATATTCCTGCCTTGCCAGCTATCTCCATACCGGCCGTTGTATCTTTCCCCTAGAACTGAACAAATTGATATTGATACCATCAATGCTAGAACCGGAAATCTCAACAGGTCAGAGATGGAAACATCGGAAAAGACAGCTTGGATGTCCATCACAATTAATTTGGTGCTGGTAGCCATAAAGGCTGCCATAACTCTGATTTCCGGCAGTTTGGCGGTCAAAGCCGATGCCATCCATTCCCTGACCGATGTCATCTCCTCGGCCATTATCCTGATCGGCATCAAGATATCAAAACGGACTTCCCGCGCTTTTCCCTATGGCCTTTACAAGGTGGAAAATTTGGTAGGATTGGGAACCTCTGTCCTAATCCTTCTTGCCGGCTACGAAATTCTGAAGGAGGTTTTTGCCGGACCAGCCCAGTCCCTGCCGAAGCAAATTCCGGAGGCCGTCAGTGGGATCTGCGCCACCATCGTTATCGCGATGACTTTTTCCAGATACGAACTGAAGAGGGGACGGGAGACCGGTTCTCCCAGTTTGGTGGCCGACGCGCACCACATAAGGACCGATCTCTTTTCCTCGTTGGTGATTCTGACGGCTCTTGGGGGCAGCGCCATGGGCTTGGCCCTTGACCGATATGCGGCGGTGATCGTAGTGATCTTCATCGGCCGCTCGGCCACGACCATTTTTCTTGATGCTGTGCGTGTACTGCTCGATGCATCTCTCGACTCTGCCAGCTTGAACAAGATTCGCGAGCTGGTGCTGGCTGACTCCCGAGTCCATTCAATCAACGAACTCTGGGCAAGAAATGCCGGCCGCTACAAGTTTGTCGAACTTGATGTCACCCTTCGGGTCAAGAACCTGGAAAAAGGGCACCGGGTTGCCGAAGAGCTTGAAAGCCGGATCAAGCTGGAGATCGTCCATGTGGATCGG
This sequence comes from Deltaproteobacteria bacterium, assembly GCA_037379765.1. Classification (GTDB taxonomy): domain Bacteria; phylum Desulfobacterota; class Desulfobulbia; order Desulfobulbales; family UBA5123; genus JAJYKH01. The sequence continues at coordinate 11,599 of JARRJE010000007.1, read as the reverse complement.
GTCCTAATCCATTATCAGCCCCTTCAGAAGGAACAGCTCACCTACGCCATTCCTCTTGCCGAAGATCAGCGAACCATTTCCGACCATTTCGGCGAGGCGCCTTATTTTCTGCTTTTCACCCTGCATGCCGGGGATGGCGCGCTCATCGACAAGCAGGTCCTGAAAAATCCTTTCCTCAAGGATGAAAAGAGTAAAGGGATCACGGTGGCCAACTGGTTGTTGGCAAACGGGCTTGATGTGCTCATTGCCCGCCAGGCCCAAACCGGCAAAGGCCCGAATTACGTTCTGGGCGATGCCGGCGCGGAAACGCTGCTCACCAGGGAAAGTGAAGTTGACAAAATCTTGTCCGCGGTGAAAGCCGATCTGTCCGCATGGGAAGGACCCGATGTCCACATTTCAAGAACGGGCGGGCAGGCTGCCGATCCCGAACTTCAAAACAGCAAGAAGACACCCGATCACCTCTCCTCTTGATTGGAGCCCTTGAAGAAATGATGCGCTTCCTGCAACAGTCCAACCCGGTACTCCAAGCGTTGCTGGCCGGGCTTTTTACGTGGGGATTCACGGCACTGGGAGCGGCTTTTGTTTTTACGGCCAGACATATCAGCCGTAAGATCCTCGACACCATGCTCGGGTTTGCCGCGGGGGTGATGATCGCTGCAAGCTATTGGTCGTTGTTGGCGCCATCGATCGAAATGGCAAAAGAACTTCCAGTTCCGCCGTGGTTTCCGGCGGCTCTCGGATTTCTTTTGGGCGGTGCTTTCTTACGGTTGCTGGATTATTTCCTCCCGCACCTCCATTTTGGGTTTCCGCTGGAAAAGGCCGAGGGGCTCAAAATGTCTCTTCACCGGGTCACCTTGCTTGTTCTGGCTGTGACCCTTCACAATATCCCGGAAGGATTGGCGGTCGGCGTTGCATATGGTGCCGCGGCAGCGGGATTGCCGTCGGCAACGCTGACCGGCGCCATGGCCCTGATGGTGGGGATCGGAATCCAGAACATTCCGGAAGGCCTGGCCGTTGCCGCTCCCTTGCGCCGGGAGGGAATGGGGTGTCTCAAGAGTTTCTGGTATGGCCAACTCTCCGGTTTCGTTGAACCGGTCGCGGCCGTGTTGGGTGCCGGGATGGTTGTGTTGATCCGGCCACTTTTGCCATACGCGCTCGCGTTTGCAGCCGGCGCCATGATCTTTGTTGTGATCGAGGAGATCATCCCGGAATCCCAACAGGCAGAGAATACAGATCTGGCAACTCTCGGAGCGATGCTGGGATTTGTCATGATGATGGTTCTGGATGTGGCCTTTGGATGAGCAGATGGAGGCTTGGTTGATTTCCTAACAAATATATGATTATTGACATGTAATATTTTAATTATTTTCTTATGATTTAATCTAAGAAAAAGGCTTTTGCCATGAAAACCCAAATGACGTTCAGCGTACTCGCCCTCATTTTTTGCTTTCTGGCTGCCTCCGTTTCCTCTGGGCAGCCCTGGCGGGGCTGGCGCGGAAGCGGCGGCTGGGGAATGGGCTCGCGGTATCAGAGAATGTACAACCCGGCGACGATGGAAACGGTGGCGGGTGAAATTGTCAAGATTGAAAGAGAGATTCCATTTCACGGGATGAGCTATGGGATTCACTTGCTGGTGAAGACCACTCAGGGAACCATTCCCGTTCATTTGGGGCCGGAGTGGTTTATCGAGCGACTCGATATGAAACTTTCGGTAGGCGATGCGGTCGAGGTAAAGGGTTCCCGGGTGACTTTCGAGGGAAAACCAGCAATCATCGCCGCGGAGATCAAGAAAGGCGATTCAGTCATCGTTCTGCGTAATAGTGCAGGGATCCCGGTTTGGGCAGGCCGGGGCGCCAGGATGCGGTAAATATTAGACGGTTCTCTGGCCAGGCGGGAATGATCTGAAAAAAGCCTCAAATTGGCGGAGTTCTTGCCCTGCTCTGAAAGGCAGCTATTTATCTATTTATGAAAATTCTACCCCTAAATTTTGTTGTCCCATGGCAATCCTCCGGCGTAATGAACCCAATCCGGTGATTGTGTTGAAGAGAAGCCTTGGAGTAGCATATTGTTAGTGCATGGGATATGGTCGAATGCCCCGATTTCCGCCCCACAGCATTTTGACCGCCATTGATTTCAGGCGGTATCCTAGCAAGTTTTGCGATGGACTGGAGCGTTTGCTCACGCATTTGATGCACGGGTCGACATCCTTCATGCAGACTGGTTTGAGATGCCGCGTTATTTCACACCCTCGCAAATTGAATACTTCCTAGGTGAGGAACATGACAAGAGAACGATCCTGGAGGCGGAATTGAGCCAAATGGCGGCAACAAGCTTTGGCAACAATATCCGTTACGATGTTTCTGTGGTTGAAGGCCATCCTGACCAACTGATTCTTAACGCCATACGGACTCGAAAGCCGGATCTACTGGTAATGGAGAGCCACGGCCGCAAAGGCTTTCAACGGCTGAAGCTGGAGTCCGTCACGGAAACTATGACGAGTGAAGCGCCCTGTCCGCTCTTGATCATCAAACACACAGAGAAACAGAAAACAGAATCGCGATCCATCTGATTCTCTGCCCCGTGGGATTTACGACACTGGCTCGTCAATGCCTGCTCCTCTCTTCTCGGGTGGGTTCCGTTTTCGGAGCCCAGGTCTTCCATTCAATGGAAGAGCCTGCAGGCGATGTGAAGGCGATTCGCAACTCGCTTTGCCAATGAATACCCGAGGAAGCGCGAAGCAGCTGTGAAATCACCGAGGTGGTTTGTGAAGGAAACGCCGCGGAGCAAATCGTTCAGCATACACGCGACGAGCACGTTGACCTGATCGTCATCGGGGCAGAAAAGCATGCGTTTCTGGACTTTTTCAGGTTTGGTAGTACCACGGAGCGGGTCGTCCGCTACAGCCCTTGTGCAGTGCTGGTCGTGCCTAGTCAAATAGAGCTAACAGGCCAAAAGCATTAGAAGAGGATCGATTAGAACGAGTGAACGAATGAGCGAGACTCTGTTGGAGGTCAAAAATCTCGAAGTAACCCTGGACGGCTCGCCGGTATTGTCGGGGCTAAGCTTCAGTGTCGAAGAAGGGGAATTCCTAACTATATTGGGGCCGAACGGATCGGGGAAAACAGTCTTGGTGAGGGCGCTTCTGGGGTTGTTGCCTTATGATGGCCAGCTGAACTGGCACAGAAAAACAAGGGTTGGATACTTGCCGCAGGGGCTTAATCAACTGTCCGTAAGAGACCTGCCGCTGACGGTTAAGGATTTTTTTGCCCTTAAGAAACTGAACCCTGATGAGATTTTGAAGTATCTCTCGCTCGTTGGTCTGGAGGGCGGCGTCATGAATAAACGGGCGGGGTACCTATCGGGTGGAGAATTTCAGAGAATGCTCGTTGCGTGGGTGCTGGCCTCACGGCCCGATGTGCTGTTTCTGGATGAGCCAACGACCGCGGTGGATATCGCGGGCGGAGAAACGATCTATTCGCTTCTGGAAGACATTTGGCAGGAGCAGAAGCTGACAATCCTGAATATCACTCACGATCTGAACATCGTGTTCGCCCACTCGACCCATGTTCTTTGCTTGTCAAGATTCGGCCACCGGTGCTATGGCATTCCGAAAGAGGTGCTGACGCCGGATGTGCTCAATGACATTTATGGAGCCAATGTTAAATTTTATACCCACTAAGGCTTTTTAAGATGACGGCAACCCAGCTCGTTCTTAGCCTCATCAGCGGGGCCTTCATTGCGGGTTCAGCCGCATACCTGGGCACCCTGATGTTGTCAAGGAAAATGGCTGTGGTGGCCGGGCCGCTGGGACATCTGGCGCTGCCTGGTGCCGCGCTGGCACTGGTCTATGGATTCAGCATTGCCTTGGGCGCATTTCCATTAGTCGTGGTGGGAATCTTGTTGATCTGGCTGCTTGAGATTAGGACCAAGCTTCAAATGGAAGCCTTAACCGCCATCGTCTTCGCCACTGGAGTAGGGATCGCCTTTCTCTTTCTACCGATCGATAAGGCAGAAGCAGCATTGATCGGCGACATTACCAGAGTCGGAGTCCATGAAACCATTGCCGCTGTGATCCTGAGTGTAGCCGTCTTTATCGTCGTCAACCGTTGCTATTCAGAAATCATGCTGCTCAGTATTCACGAAGACCTGGCGAAAACGGAAGGGGTCAACGTCAAGCTTTACAATTTCATTTACCTATTGGCTATCGCGATCATCGTTGCGTTGGGGGTGGATCTGGTTGGCGGCCTCATGACTGCCGCCTTAGTCGCCATTCCCGCTGCGGCGGCGCGAAATGTCGGGCGAACACTCACCCAGTATAGGTTCGCTTCTGCGGCCATTGGAGTAATCTCTGCAATCATTGGAATACTCGCTTCGGCATTCACTGCTTTCCCCGCTGGTTCGCTGGTGATCCTGACCAGCGCGGCCATTTTCACGATCACTATCCCTGTGGCGAAGACTTGAGACAATTGTCTGGAGGTGGTTTTGGATGATCGCCAGTGCTTCACGCGGCGATGAAGAAAATTGTGGCATCTTGGTCAACAGTCAGGTGGGGTATATTCGTCCACCGGCGCGGCTCAATCTTCCTCAGGCTTGTGCAATGCAGCCAAACCGACATGGACAATGACTTCCGTCACCCCGCTAACTCGGTCTCGAACACGGCGCTCCACCTCCTTTGTAAGATGATGGCTTTCCTCCACGGTCATTTTCGGATTCACCAGAATGTGAAGATCAACCCGCACCATCCCGCCCACGCCGCGAGTACGAATCTGGTGGAAGCCCTGGACCCCTTCAACGCCTTTGACGGCGCGAACGATTTCCGCGGTATTTGCAACAGCCGCATCGGTAAGCGTCATGGATGCTCTTCGTATAATGCCCCATGCCCTCCATGCGATAGCCGCTGCAACGGCCACCGAAACCACGGCGTCAAGCCAGGGCAGGCCGAAGCGGACCGCCCCAAGGCCGGCGATTACCGACACCGAGACCAGTGTGTCGCCCCATACTCTGTCGGCATCCGCTTTGAGCACACTGCTTGAAAGGCTTTCCCCGCGCCGTCGTTCCCAAATGGCAAGACTGAAACTCACCAGGACAGCGCTAGCCATGATGGCGAAACTCACCCTGGTTACGACGGGAGCTTCCGATCTCCCCAGTCGTGTCCAGGCGCTGCTCAGGATCTTCCATACGGCCAGAAGCATCAGGGCCGCAACCCCTAGAGTCGCCAATGGCTCATATCTTTCATATCCATACGGGTGGCGTTCATCCGGTGGCTTGGCTGCTAACCTCACACCGATAAGGGAGATGGCGCTTCCCGCAGCATGGATGGCAGAATGGAACCCATCCGAAAGCATGCCGAGGCTTCCGGACAAGTTGCCGTAGAAGCCTTTCGCACCGGCTAGCAGGAGGTCGACTCCGAGTACCAGGAGCAGTGCATGCCGCATTGCGCGATACCGCTCAGGAATGAGTCTTTTTCGTGTCTTGCTCAGCACCATTCACGAATCCCTTTGATCCATCTGCTTGCTCGGCAGGATATCGTCCGTGTAGTTTCCGCTCTGGCAACGCCACAAAAACTCATCGGGATTATGCGGCGATCCGCTCGCGGCGCAGGAACTTATACACCCATATCTTGACGAAGTCATTCAGCACGAACCAAACGAGGGCATAGGCCCAAATCAGGAGGGCGTATCGCCAGCCGATGGGATCGACAAACCAGCCGTAGACGGCGAAAAAAGTGGCTAAGGCCTTGGTGATCAAGGCGGCGCCCAGAAGAAGTGGAGCTGGAAAGGGCCTGCGCCAGAAACGATCCGCCGTTCGGGTAAGGAAGATAGTCAGATGTCCTGCAACAGCCAGCTTCAGAAAGACGAAGCTCTGGACCACCGGCCGGGGCAAACGCAGGAAGACTTCTGCGATATAGAAGATGCCGAAGCTCGAAATGACTCCCAGCACTCCGAGCACGGTTGATATGGTGAGTATTTCTTTCATATTCCAGCGGATAGGCCTTTCATCTACCTTCGTGTTGTCGAAAGCGATAGCGAGGATCGGAATGTCGTTGAGAAATGCCAGAATGATGATCATGATGGCTGTCACAGGATAAAACCTGAAGATGAGAATGGAGGCCGTCATGAACAGGACAAGCCGGATGGTTTCGGCTATCCGGTAAATACTGTAGCTCTTCATCCGTTCAAAAGTGACCCGTGCTCCTTTCACTGCATCGATAATCACCGACAATCCCGGGGCGAGCAGAACCAGATCCGCAGCGGACCTGGCCGCATCCGTCGCCCCTGAAACCGCTATGCCCGCATCGGCCTTCTTCAGCGCCGGAGCATCGTTGACCCCGTCTCCGGTCATGCCGACGATGTGCCCTGCTTTTTGTAATTTGTCGACTATAAGATACTTGTCTTCCGGAAACACCTGGGAAAAGCCCTTGGCGTTTTCGATGACCTCGATGATTTCCGATTCATGGCTTTTTACATACCCCTGGGGGAGTTTGAGATGTCCGAGCTCGCTTTCAAGGGCTGTAACCACGCTCCGGGCAAAATCCTCCACGGCCTTGTCATTCACCCCCTGCGCCATTTTCCGATAAATGGCCTTGGCGATAACCTCGCCCAGCACGATGAGCTCCCGGGTGCTAGCCCCCCTTAGTTCCCGGGCACTGTATATGTTATCGCCGATGTCCAACTCGCGCGCGATGTGCCGGGCGATGGCAAGATTGTCCCCGGTAACCATCTTGACGTCGAGACCGAGGGCCTCCGCTTCCCCGATAGTTGGTTTAGAGTCTTCCCGTGGCGGATCGAACAGCGGGATCAGCCCGACGAAGTCGAAGTTCGGTTCTCCGGTGCCCTTGCTGGCGACACCGAGAGTCCGAAAGCCGTTTGCGGCAAGCTCTTCAACTTTCTGCAGGACGGCCCGGCAGTCCGTCCCCTCCGCGCACAGTTCGAGGATCACCTGGGGAGCTCCCTTGGTGACGAAAAAGCTCCGACCCGCGGAAGTGACGATCGCTTCTGTCCTTTTGCTCCCCGGGGCGAAGGGGGTGAACTTCTCCTGCCTAAACTGTTGCAGCCCCTCCATCCACCCTGACCGACGCAGGTACTCGAAAATGGGGACTTCGATGGGATCCCGGTTCTCTTCCCGCGAAGCAAGGGCGGCAAGGAGCAGCAGATCCTTCGGCGTATGTTTGCCGAAAGCAACCGGGTCCGAAATATCCATCCGGTTCCGGGTGAGCGTCCCGGTCTTGTCCGAACAGAGGACGTCGACCCCTGCCAGCTCCTCAATGGAAACCAAGCGGCTGACGATGGCCTGCTTCTTGGCCAGATTCATCGCCCCTACCGCCATGGTGACCGAGAGGACTGCCGGCATGGCCACGGGAATCGCCGCAACCGTCAGCACCAGTGCGAATCTCAGGATCTCCAGCATGTTCTCGTGACGGAACATGGCGGTGACCAAGATGATCACAACCAGAAAAAGAGTGATCAGGATGAGATAATCGCCGATGTGGATCACTGCCTTCTGGAAATGGCTCCTTTCCTCGCGCTCGGCTTGGGTGACGAGGGAGACTGTCTTGCCGAAGAAGGTGTTCATCGCCGTGTTGATGACGGCCCCGAGCATCTCTCCCTGCTTGACGATGGAGTTGGCGTAGGCGATGTCCCCCGGTTTCTTGCTGACCGGCAGCGACTCTCCGGTCAAGGCTGACTGGTCGGACTGAATGTAATCGCCCTCGACCAGCTTGATGTCGGCCGGGACCACGTCGCCGATTCTGACCTTGATGATGTCACCGGGGACCAGTTGCCGGGCGTCCACTTGCTGGAAATTTCCGTCGCGCAGAACGAGGGCGGTTTTGGCCAGTTTTTCCTTGAGGACCTTCAGGGCGCTGAGCGCCTTGGACTCCTGCCAGAAATCGATAAAGACATTGGTCATGAGAAGGACCATGATTATGGCGAAATCATCCCACTTCTCGACCAGGGCGGAGAGAATCGCCGCGGCTTCGATCATCCACGGGATCGGTCCCCAGAACCGGCGCATGACTCGGTGGGCCAGGGATTCTACCTTTTCCGGGATTTCGTTGAAACCGTATCGTTTCAGCCTAAGGCCGGCTTCCTCCGAGGTGAGGCCATGGGCCCTGTCTGTTCGGAGATCTTTCAAGACGTCATCTATGGCTAGTTTTTCGAACTCTTCTGTTGCCGTATTCATAGTATTTCATTCGAAAAGTTCTGAGGTGGCAAGACTTCCTGGTCTGCATCTACCTCAAATGACACCACACCTCCTGAGTGCGGCAAGTAAGACCTGTCATATGAATCATCTTCTTGCTGTCGTGGATGAGGCATCCATGACAGGCCGCGCGGGACTTGAACTCCGTACCATGGACCACCATGTCTATGCCGGGACCATTGTCCACCAGGGACTCATTTATGTCCAGGCTGAGAAGGTGGGTGAGGAGACTTACCTCAACCGCATACTGCAGATGGTACAGGACTCCTTGGCCAATCGAGCCCCCGCTGAAAAAGCCGCGGATGTTCTTGCTGCACGGCTTGTACGCTTGGGCGTCATCGCCACCGTAGGCACCGCCGTCATTACAGGGAGTTTTATGAGGTCCTTCACCGTCCTGCTTGTAGTTTCCTGCCCCTGCGCATCGGCTCTTGCGGCAGCCCTGGGCTGCTTCCTCCAAACTCATAGATCGTTGGACTCTGGTTCGACCCGTTCCCAGAGTTCTCTGAGGGTCGACGTTGCAGCTTGTTCTATTTTCATGGGATGCCCTCTTCACTTAGAGGGTGCCGGTCTTATCGAAGCAGAAGCAGTCAGCCTTCCCTGAGTTCTTGAGATAGAGCCCTCCTTTGATGAGTATGCTTCTGCGTGCCGCATTGGCGATGGTTGCGGACACTGCCGTGGGAATTGGTCTCCGAGCTTCATCGCTTGTTTGATGAGTCAGTGGTTATCGCCCGGGTCTTTGTAACGGTTCCCTTTGATGAGCTACCCGACGCCAACAAGGAGTTTGTGAAAAGTCTGGCAGAAACTTCAGAAGCAGGTACAGAGATTAGGGGGACCACGCCAGTGCTATCGCTTATCGGCACTCATGGCCTAGAAGCCGACTGGAACGACAGGACGAAGTCCAAGAGACATGTGGGGATTCCGCTGATTTCTTTTGTTTTTGTCGACACCATCCCCTTGATCTCAAGGTTGCTGAAGGAACTCAGTATGCCGTTAACCTGGGTTGATAGTCATGAATCGGAGATCATAAGAAAGGTTCTCAGAGGCTCCACTGGCCTTTTTTATGTTGAAGACGCCGCTCGCGCTACAGACCATGAAGGAAGAAAGATCATCGCCCAGGATTTTGTCTCCCAATACAATGTGAAGAGCGTGTTCGGCATTGGAGAGGCCTATGGCAACGGCCAGATGCTGGTTGTCATCGTATTTTGCCGTGACACATTTCCAAAGGAAGTCTCTGTGAGATTCCTGGCTATTGTCGACAGTTTCGTGAGCAGGACGGCGTCGCTCCTGGATGAAGGCAAGATTTTCTCCGACAGCCGTTGAAGGTTTTTATGGTTGCATCTTTTGCAGTTTGAGACCATAGCGGAAGAGAGGCAATACCGTGAATGTTTATAGCATCACACTCACCCTGCTTTCCGGATTAGTCCTGTTCATGACCCCAACCTTTGCCGCAGAGAGCGTGGGCAAGGCCGAACACCGTCGGCTTCGACTCCATGTCGTTTTTAATAACGTTCCCTACAGGGCAGGACTCGAAGCCGGCTGGGGCTTTTCCTGCCTAGTCGAGGGCTTGAATAGGACCATTTTGTTTGACACAGGTGGCAGCGGCAATATCCTGCTCTCGAACCTGCAGCAGCTCGGCCTCGATGCCGAATCGGTTGAAGCTGTAGTACTTTCCCATATCCACGGTGATCACACCGGGGGACTTGGGGCCTTTTTGGCGCGCAATCCTGCGGTCACGGTGTATATGCCTGCATCGTTTCCGGTATCGTTTCAGCAAGAGGTGAAACGCTTTGGGACGACGATCGAGACCGTGTCTGGCCCATGCCGGCTCTTTGACCACGTATATTCAACAGGCGAGATGGGCAGGACCATCAAGGAGCAGGCCCTAATTGTGGACACGCCCCAAGGGCTTATCGTGGTGACTGGCTGCGCCCATCCCAACGTCGCTGATATGGCGGAGCAGGCCAAAGCCTATCTGGGCGGTGACATCTATTTGTTGATGGGCGGATTTCATTTGGGCGGCAGCAGTGATGCTGAGATCCGCACGGTTATCAAGCGATTGAAAGTGCTGGGCGTCAGAAAGGTCGCACCAAGCCATTGCACAGGGGACAAGGCAATCCGTATGTTCCACGACGCATGGGCGGATGATTTCCTTGAGGGTGGCCTAGGCGCCGTCATTGAAGGGCCGAATGAATAATGGTGTCATGAGCGCATGAACTGGCTGGCCCATCTATACCTTTCTGATCCCATTGCGGAATATCGCATAGGGAATCTATTGCCAGATCTGTTGTCGGTAAGCGAACTGGAGCCGTTGCCGTTCGAGTTTCAGCGCGGCATAGAACAGCACCGCAGAATTGACGCCTTCACAGACTCTCATCCGATAATCAGAAAAGAAATTGGCCGCATTTCGCCAGCTTTTAGGCGTTTCGGCGGGATTCTTGTTGATATCTTTTTTGATCACTTCTTGGCACGCGACTGGCATCTGTATTCGGAGCAGAGTCTCTTGCAGTTTTCAGACGAGATATACGGCTCATTTGATAAACTTGCGATGGCGCTGCCTTCAAGCGTGCTGAGAACGTTTGAACAAATGAGAAGAGATGACTGGCTTGGCAATTATGCGGAAATTTCCGGAGTAGCAACTGCTTTTGAGCGCATAGATGGCCGATTGCGTCGTAGCTCAGTTCATTTGAGTGAAGCGACTCTCATTCTGGAACATGAATATGCAGCCTTCTACGCGGATTTTCGAGCGTTCTTTCCGGAGTTGAAACGGCATGTAATCCCATTTTTGTGATTGGCCGCAGTAAGGCAGTCTTACTTTTCTGCTCCAAAAGGACGTCAGAACCTTTCTTCAGGCGACTGCGACTTTTATCACTCTCCCATCTGTTTTTTTATTCAATAGAAGGCTTGTTTATTTCAGGAGGTTGAGGGAAACGAAGGACCTGTTCATTCATTTTTCATTAGTAGTCGAGACGACAACAAATGCTCCATTTCCTCTCCCAGGCCGCAAATGTTCGATTTCCCATGTTTCAGCCAAAGGGTGGGTGAGAGTCTGCCCCCAGACACTGATGGCAAAACCGGCTTCCAGCAGCAGCCGCTCTACCTCCTCAGGGGAATAGAAAGTTGCCTCACGATAAAATACGCTTTCGGCATGTTTCATCTGATAATTCCGCCCTAAGCTGCTCTCTTTGTTGATAAAGCCAATCACCAGTCGCCCGCTTGGCTTGAGCACCCTGCGCGCTTCGGCGAGCATCTCTGCAGGGGAGTCTACGAAGCAGATGGTGGTCACCACCAATGCGTGGTCAAAAATATCGTCTGCAAAGGGCAGCCTCTCAGCCGTTCCTGCCGCGATCTTGATACCGCGCGCCGCAGCATGGGAAAGCATCCCCAGAGAGGGATCCCCCCC
>JARRJE010000006.1:0-16877 GCA_037379765.1 Deltaproteobacteria bacterium | reverse complement strand
CTTTCCGATTGCGGTCCTGAATTTTCGGGCCCCTTTCATTCGAGATGAAATTGATATCAATATTAGGAGAATAGAGATGAAAAAAGACATCCATCCCGAATATCACAAGATCAAGGCCCAGTGCGCTTGCGGCAATGAAGTGGAGCTCGGTTCCGTGGAAAAAGAGATCAGGGTGGAAATTTGCTCCGCCTGCCATCCTTTTTTCACCGGCAAGCAGAAACTGGTCGACTCCGCGGGCCGGGTTGAGAAATTCATGAAGAAGTACGAAAAGCATTACAAGAAGTAAGGCTCCGCCGCCGCTTTTGGCAGGCTACAAGTTAAAGTTTTTCCTTTTGCAACCTCCGCTCAGTCGGAGGTTGCTGTGCTTATAAGCGCTGACAAGCCCGTCTCTTTGCTTCAGCCGATATCGAAGCACCGGTCCGCTCGCAAGGGTCTCGCGGTACCTCGAGCGCTGTGACATCAGTCCCGGTGCAATCATCTGCTCTTTCATCATTTGTCTGTCCCGCCATGGATCTCTTAGCGCAGTTTGAAAATCTGGAAGAAAAACGGCTGGAGCTCGAAGCTAAGCTGTCTGATCCGCGGGTGCTTGCCGATCAAGCCGAGCTTCGGCGGGTGGCGAAAAGTCATGCCCAGGTCAGCAGACTCCACGAAAAATACAACCACTACCAAAGGGTGATGAAGGAACTGGAGGATAACCGGGATTTGCTGCAACAAGAGGAGGATCAGGAGTTGCAGGACCTGGCCCGTGCAGAGATTGAAGAGTTGTCGCACGAGGCGGGGGCTCTTGAAAAAGAGCTTCGCATCATGCTGCTGCCCAAAGACCCGAATGATGAAAAGAACATCTTTCTTGAGATCCGGGCCGGAACCGGCGGCAATGAGGCGGCACTGTTCGTCGCCGATCTTTTCCGGATGTACAGCCGGTATGCCGAAGACCGAGGCTGGAAAGTGGAGGTGATGAGCAGCAGCCCCAGTGAGGTTGGCGGCTTCAAGGAAATCATCGCCCTCATAAGCGGCGACCAAGTGTACAGCCGACTGAAGCATGAAAGCGGTGTCCACCGCGTACAGCGGGTCCCGGAGACCGAAGCCCAGGGGCGCATCCATACTTCCACGGTCACAGTGGCCGTTCTGCCCGAGGTCGAGGAAGTCGAGCTCTCCATTGATCCCAATGAGCTGCGATTTGACGTCTACCGCTCCTCGGGACCAGGTGGACAGAGTGTAAATACCACCGACTCGGCGGTGCGCGTCACGCATCTTCCCTCCGGTCTGGTCGTCACCTGCCAGGACGAAAAATCCCAGCACAAGAACAAGGCAAAGGCATTGAAGGTCCTGCGTGCCCGCCTGCTCGACCAGATGGAGAGCGAGCAGCATGACCAGATCTCAGCCGAACGCAAAAGTCAGGTGGGCACCGGAGAGCGCAGCGAACGGATCAGAACTTACAACTATCCCCAGGGGAGGGTGAGTGATCATCGCATCAACTTGACCCTTTACAAGCTCGACGAAGTCCTCCTGGGCCGCCTCGACGACCTGATCGAACCTCTCATTGCCCACTTCCAGAGCGAGGCCTTGAAATCCCTGCAATAATGAAGTGCTCCCCAAGCCAACGATGACTATCAGGGAGTTGTATCGGAAAACGGTGCAACACTTAGAGGTCGGCGGCATCGAGGAAGCGGAGATCGAGGCCTCCCTGCTTCTCGGTCATCTGCTGGGGTTGTCCCGTTCACAGCTGGTGCTCGCTGGCGAACAGACGGTTTCAGCCGCCACAGGCCGCCTTTGGGAACGACTCCTGGCCCGCAGGTTGAATCGGGAACCGCTCGCTTACATTTTGGGGGAATGGGAATTCTGGTCTCTGCCCTTTGAAGTGACGCCGGCGGTGCTCATCCCCCGGCCCGAAACCGAGCTGCTCGTCGAAACCGCTCTCGAATTCCTGAAAAATTGCTCCCGGACGGTACGCCTCCTCGACCTGGGCACCGGTAGCGGTGTCATCCCCACCGTCCTTGCCCGGGAACTGCCCCACTCCTTGGTCTACAGCCTGGACTGCTCCCCGGCCGCTCTCTCGGTTGCCATCCGGAATGCCCGCCGGCACAGAGTCGCCGATCGGGTCCGCTTCATTGCTTCCGACTGGCTTCAGGGTATCCGTCCCATTCCTTTTTTTGACGTCATCATCTCCAATCCCCCTTATATCGATTGCCAGGTCCTTGCCGAGTTGCAGCCGGAGGTGAAAGATTTTGAGCCGCGTCTGGCCCTGGACGGTGGCCGGGGCGGGCTCGAGGTGATCGAGCGTCTCATTCGGGATGCTGCCGGCGTGCTTAAGTCGGGCGGCCGGCTGTTTATGGAGATCGGCTTCGACCAGAGGGATAAGGCCGCGGCCATCGTGACGGCCGCTGGTCATTACGGGAATATCAGAATCCGCCGTGATTATGCCGGGCATCCCCGCATTCTGCAGGCGCAAAAGAGATAAGCGTTGACAGGCAACGCATCTGCCCGCGAGCAGAGTGACCAGCATGCCGGTTGTATTGCTGATCGCTATGCTCACGAACATCTACGGCACCTGTCAGCGCTTATCCGAACAAGTCACGTTGGGAGTCAAAAAGTCGCCTGAAGAAATCAACCGGTCGTGGGCACCGCCCTCTTTAATTAAGCACTTGCCATTCCTGCCGAAATGCAGAACTATCCACGGGAGTCGTCGTTACCCTTCATTTTAAAAGAAAGGATCCCGGTACACCCATGGATAAAATCGTCATTGAAGGCGGTCGCCCCCTTGAGGGGGAGGTCGCCATCAGCGGCGCGAAAAACGCCGCTTTGCCGCTCATCGCCGCTACCCTGCTTGCTCCAGGCCGGCATACCCTTCACAATGTTCCTGACCTGCGCGACACTCGCACCATTTTGGCCCTGCTGGCTTCGCTCGGCGCCGAGTGGGAGCGGCAGGACTCTACAGTGCGCATTAATACGGAAAACCTTGAAAATTTCGAGGCGTCCTACGATTTGGTCAAGACCATGCGTGCCTCGGTCCTGGTGCTGGGTCCGCTCCTGGCTCGCCTTGGCCGAGCCCGGGTTTCGCTTCCTGGCGGCTGTGCCATCGGCGCCCGGCCCGTTGATCTCCACATTCAGGCCTTGTCCAAAATGGGCGTGGAGTTCACTCTGGAGCGCGGCTATGTGGATGGAGCAGTCAAGGGTCGGATCCAGGGAGGAAACGTTTATTTCGATATTCCCACGGTCACCGGCACTGAAAACATCCTGATGGCGGCCGCCTCGGCCAAGGGCACCACTGTCATCAAAAATGCGGCCCGTGAGCCGGAGATCGGAAACCTCGTCGACATGCTTACTGCCATGGGTGCCCGTATCAAAGGCAGGGATACCGACCGCTTGGTTGTGGAGGGAGTGAAGAAGCTTCGGCCGGTCAAGAAGATGGCAATCATTTCCGATCGCATCGAAACGGGGACGTATCTCATTGCGGTGGGGGCGGCTGGCGGCGAGGTGAAGATCACCAATTGCGATCCCACACTGCTGCCGTCCCTTTTCGAGAAGCTGCGGGTGGCGGGTATGGAGATCAAGGAAGGGCGCAACTGGATCCGGGCGGTTCGCACCAGACCACTGCGAAGCATCGACATCAAGACCATGCCCTATCCGGGGTTCCCTACCGACCTTCAGGCCCAGACCATGGCGCTTATGGCCTTGAGCAAGGGATTGAGCGTGATCACAGAGACCATATTCGAAAATCGTTTCATGCATGTCGCCGAGCTGCGCCGCATGGGGGCCGATATTCGGGTGGATGGCCATAGTGCCATCGTCAATGGTGCCGGCCGTTTGTTAGGTGCCCCGGTCATGGCCACCGATTTGCGCGCCAGTGCCTCCTTGGTGATCGCTGCTCTTGCTGCCGAGGGGGTCACGGAAATCTCCCGCGTCTATCATCTCGATCGGGGTTACGAGGACTTGGAGGGCAAACTGACCAGCTTGGGAGCAAGCATCAGGCGGGTCAAGGCATGATAAAAACAGGCAAGCGCGAGGGCGCCTGCCAGCATCTCTTGGACATGGGCTTTATTGCAGGACCCATCTTCCGTCTTCCCGGCAGGCAGTGGCTTCGGTCTTTTCCGTCTGGCCGTTTATGTCCGATAGGATGTCCACCTTTCGACAGACTTTGCCCGTCTCCGGGGCCTGATAAGCCGGCTTGGGTGTCACCTCATATTGAGCCCCGGTATCCGGATTGGTCCATTTTTTTGTTTCGTAAGAGGGGGTCGATTCCAGAGTCTGATTCAGATTGACCCGGTCCGATTTCTCCATCTGGCTTCCCACGATGTAACCCAGGACGCCGCCGATGGCGCCACCCAACAACGTTGCCCCGGTGCTTCTGCCAATAGCCTGTCCAAGAATGGCCCCTCCTGCAGCACCCACTGCAGCCCCGGTTTCCTTTTTGCCGAATTGATCCGTCTGGCAGCTCACCATGAAAAATAACGATACGATAGCAAAAAGCATCGTGATCTTGCGTGGCATGATTTCCCTCCGTTTGGCCGTAAATGGCGGATCTGCCAATTTGGTTTTCCTGGTGCTGGGCAAGCTGAACCATATTTAGGGTCTTATCTTATTCTGTCACCATGACGTGCCTTGTCAAGATGCGTCTGGAAAAGGGGCCGGCCCACCTGCACAGAAGAAGAT
Organism: Deltaproteobacteria bacterium; assembly: GCA_037379765.1. Taxonomy (GTDB): domain Bacteria; phylum Desulfobacterota; class Desulfobulbia; order Desulfobulbales; family UBA5123; genus JAJYKH01. The sequence continues at coordinate 12,227 of JARRJE010000006.1, read as the reverse complement.
GGACTAATTTTGCCGCTCCGCTTTATTCGAACTCAACCATTCCCTGGCGGCTGCAATGCGGTCGAGCTATTATAGGCATTCCTTAGTGTTTGAAAACCAATAATCATTTTTCAGGCTGGTGATCGCCGATGGCGAATTGAAGGAATCAAACCTTGGTGACGAGATCGATGTCAATCCGCTTCATCCACACTGCTGATATTCACCTCGGCAAGACCTATAGAAACACGCCAGGTGAAACCGAGCGCTACGAAGATTTTTTTCGCTGTTTCTCGGGGATCGTGACCGATGCGGTACGCGAAAAGGTCGACTTTGTGCTGATCGGCGGCGACCTTTTCCACACCGGCCAGATTTTACCCAAGACCTTTGCCCTTACTATCGAAGCCCTGCAGCCTCTCCAAAAAGCAGGAATACCCTGCATTGCCATCGAAGGGAACCATGATTGGATCCATCGGCGCGACAATATTTCTTGGATGGAAGCGCTTTCGCAGATGGGATATATCCGTCTCCTGCGCCCTGCTCGAACTGAGGACGGCGGTTATCGCTTTGATTCTTTCGATGACGCGAACGGGGTAGGGGGGCGACTTGAGATTGGTGGTTTGAATATTTACGGGCTCGGCTACATTGGCGCCCAGGCCGGCAACCACGTGGTCCGCATCTGCCAGGCGGTGAACACCGAGAACAACCTCTTGCTCTTTCACGTCGGCATTTGGAAATACTCGCCGGTCGAAATCGGCAACATGAAGCTCGAAGAGGCCCATCCGTTGGCTGAGAAATTCAGCTATGTCGCCTTGGGCCACGGACACAAACCTTACTTGGTTGAATCCCCGGCTGGCCGGCCATACGCTTTCAACCCAGGCGCGCCGGAGCGGGTCAACTTCGGTGAAGAGAAATACGACAAGGGGTATTATTTTGTTACCGTTGAGAACGGCAGATTCTCGCCCGAGTTCCGGTCTGTCGACCCGCGGCCGATGCTGGTCGAGGTCATCGACCTCGACGGGGCGCAGAGCGCTGACGAAGCGCTTGCTCGCTTCCGGGTGCAGATTCGGGAAAAGTTGGCTCCAGTCAATGATGGCTGCGATCCGTTGCTCGAGCTGAAGCTGGCAGGCCGGATCGGTTTTCATCCCTTCGAGTTGGGCCGCGAACGGCTGCGGCTGGTGCTTGAGGAGTTCGCTACGCCGTTGCATGTGGAGATCAAGAACCACCTGTCGCTGGTTGCCCGCTCCGGCGAGGAAACCAGCAAGAAGTCCCTGGCCGAGATCGAATGTGAGGTTCTGCACGATCTGATCGGCGGCCACAGCAAATTCAAGGGCCGCGAAGAGGAACTAGCCCGGCTGGCCTTGGCGATCCGTGATCTGGTCCTCAAGGGCGACATTGATGAGGAAGAGCTCTTCGGTCTTTTCCCTGAGGAATAAACCGATGCGGATCCTTTCCATTTCTCTCAAAAACATCAAGATCCACCGTGCTAAGGAACTGCAGTTCGTCAGCGGCATTAATGTCCTGGCCGGGATCAACGGTGTGGGCAAGAGCACCATCTTCGAGGCGATCGGTTATGCTCTCTTCGGGGTCGAGGCACGGGATTTCGTAGGCAACATCGAACGGTTCATCGCCATTGGCGAAAAGAAAGGGGAAATCGCCGTTACCTTCGCCACCGACCAGGGGGATATTTATCGGGTTTCTCGTGGTGTCGGCGCCGGGGCCAGATGGCTTCTGGCAAGAAAACAGGGTGAAGCGTTCGAGGTGGAAGAGCACGCCGGTGCCCAGGAAACGGAAAGCCGCATCAAAGAACTGCTTGGGCTAGATAACGCACGTTCCCTTGCAGATCAGTTCAAATTGGTCATCGGTCCTTTCCAGCACGAGTTTCTCGGCCCCTTCGTCTTGAAACAGCCTCTCAAACGCCAGGAAGCCTTTGACGAGATTCTCGGTATCGATGCTTGGCGCAAGACCTACAAGGGAACCAGTACCCTTTTGAGGGCTGCTCAAAACAACATCAAAGTCTTGGATGAAGGGATCAAAGCTAGGCAGGAACAAACGTCCATTCTGCCCGAGCTGAAAAAGGAACTCACCAGCCTGCAGGCTGAGTTGAAAAAAGGGAAGAAGTGCCTGACTGACAAAGAAAAAGCATTGCAGGAAACGGAAAAACAACTTGCCGATCTCGCCGCCCGGGAAAAAACGATCGCCACCGTCAAAACCGAAATTCAGGTCCTGGAAAATCGGATTCGTGATGGAGAAGGGAAGATCTCCGACCAACAAAAGCGGGTTAAGGAAGCGGAAAAGGCTCAAGCAGTTTTGGTGAAGACCATGGCGGGTAAGGAAGCATTCGAGGCGGCGGAAAGGAGGCTGCAATCCTTGCGGCAGCATGAGCGGCAGCGGCGAATCGTCGAAAAGGAAATAGCCCGATTGGAGCTGGAGGGCAACCGTCTGCTTCAAGCCTACACCCATGAATATCGGGAAGTCGAGAAAACGGAAACCCAGCTGACAGAAGAAGAGCGGCAGCTGGACGCTACCCGCAGTACGCTGGTGACGGCGGACAAAAAGCGCGGCGCCGTGGCGGCCCGACTACCGGTACTTCGGCAGGAATTAGAACAAATCAGGTCGGCGCAAGGGGTACTTGTCGGCAAGCGGGCCGGATTGCAGGAAGGCAAGGAAAAACTGGCTGCGGGCATTTGTCCCTTTTTCATGGAACCGTGCCGCAATATCGCTAACGAGCCCCCGCAGGATGTGTTTGGCGCCAAACTGGAGGATCTCGACCAGGAAAGTGACGAGCTGGAAAAGAGAATTGCTGCTCTGAGTCGCGAATGCGGGCAGGCGGAGAAGGCCCATCAGGAACTGGATTCTTTGAAAGGACGAGTTCTGGAGTTGGATAAGCAGCTCGCGACCCTGAACAAAAGGCGCCGGGAAAATGAAAAGCGCCGCGCTGGGTTTGCCGGGCTCAAAAAACAGCAGGAAGAAGCCGGCGAAAAGGCTGGCAGCCGCAAAAAAGAGCTGGTGGCTTTCGGCGATCTGGATGCAGAGATCGCCAATTTCGAGAAAGTTCGACTATGGCACCAAAAGAATCGTGATGAGTTCTTTGCCAATCAGAAGGATGCAGGAGATATCGAAAATCGCCGTAAAACTCTCGTAGCGATGTCGGCTATGTTGGAGAAACTAGGAAAGGAATTGGCCGCCAAGCAGCAGGAGCATGGTCGACTGGATCAGAATTATGATTTGAAACACCATGCTGAGGTTCGGGTGAAAAAAGAGCAGGCGCTCGCCGGAATTGCCGCCCTCCGCCAGCAACTCGAGGGCTTGGGCAAGGATCGCCTGCGCCTTGAAGAGGAAATCGCCAAATTGGAACGGATCAGGCGAGAAATCGAAAAAAAGGCAGCCTCCAAAAAATTAATGGAGAACAAAGAAGCCCTGATCAAGTTCATGCGCAATCAGGTCTTCAACCATGTTTCGGCCCAGCTTTCTGAAAGGTACCGCGAGGAGATCAGCCTCCGGGGGGACAGGATCTACCGTACCATCGCCGATACTGATGAAGAGCTCTTCTGGGGCGACAAGTATCAGATCGTCCTGCGTGATCTCCATGAAGGGCTTATCCGGGAGCGCACCGATGACCAGTTGTCCGGCGGTCAGATCATGAGCGCCGTGGTTGCCCTGCGATTGGCCCTTCTCCAAACCATCGGTGCCCGGATCGCATTTTTTGATGAGCCTACTTCCAACCTCGATGCCGCCCGCCGGGAGAATCTGGCCAGGGCTTTCCGGGCCATCGATATCGGTCGCGAGGAAGTGACCGAGCACTGGTACGATCAGCTCTTTCTCATTAGTCATGATGTGGCGTTCACCGAGGTGACCGATCAGGTGATCACTCTGGAATAAGGCGGAGATCTCTTCGCCTAGCGCAGGCGCACCTGGTAGGGGTAACAGAAGTGCTCGCTGACGAACTATTCCCTTCTTCGAAGAATCTCCTTCCAGTATTTTTTCAGCTTCCCTCGATAGCGGTAGACCAGATAGGCAGCGAGGCCGATTGCCAGTAAATACCAAAGGTTCTGCAGCCAGGATTCAATCATTTGCCAGTTTTTCCCGAAGAGATATCCCAGGCTGAAAAAGATGGCTGCCCAGAAGAGCGCGCCGGTAGTGTTGAAGAGGAGAAACGTGTGAAACCGCATTTTGGACATACCGGCTACAAAAGGACCTACGGAGCGAAATCCGGTAAGAAATCGGCCGAAAAATATAGTCTTGCCGCCGTGCTTTTCAAAAAAGACATCCACGCGGCGAATGTGCTCATGCCTAATCTTGAGAAACTGCTCTCTCTTCTCGAAATAGCTCCGACCCACCAGGTGGCCCAGGAGAAAACTCAAGAGGTCTCCCAGAATGGCACCGGCCGCAGCTAAGGAGAAAGCCAGCCGGATCTCCAGATAACCCAGGGCACAGAGTGCTCCTGCAAACAACATGACCGTTTCACCGGGGATAAGCATCCCGAGAAAGGCTGATGATTCAAGAAAGGGGCCGAGGAAGATGATGGCGTACGCCCAAGGGCCCAGGGATCGGATGGTATTCAGGATGAATCGGCTTATAGTCTCCATCACCGACCGTCAACGGGGTGTCATCTCTTGAAATGGAAGCAAATTCGGGTAGGATGTCTGGCATCTTGGCCAGATCACTGGGAATCTATCATTCCGGCGGGTATATCATATCACGTTACAGGACAAATCCGCGCGAGACATCATTTTTCTGGATGTCACCGGCAGAAGGGTTCGGCCATACTGGGGGAGGTTGCCTCTCTGTCCCAGAGGATGTTCCCTACAGTCAGGTTAGCAGGGCCTCCGGCCCGAAAATATGCGGCGTTTACGATGAACGGCTTAAATGATATCTTGGTTGATAGCGCAAGTAGCTGAATTTCGGATACTTGCAATTGAAACCCTTGACTGTTGTTTAGCTATTAATTAAATTCCAAAACACTTGACGGGGAACCGGAATCGAATATTTCTTTCCCAGCATGGTGCCGCACATGTCAACCCAAAGGATTGCTCTTACCACATGGTTTTTTCTGCTCCTGGCCGGCACATCCCTTGCTGCAATCCAGGATAACCCGGCCGGTGCGAAGCCCGAAGTCTGGACACTCCGGGAAGCAGTGCATTTCGCGGTGGAGAACAACCCGGATGCCCGGATGGCAGTGAGCCGAATCGAAGGAGCCCGGGCCGCCATTGCCATGGAAAAATCAGCCTTCTACCCACAACTTTCGTTTGAGTCCAGCTACAGCCAAACCAACAATCCCATGTATTCCTTTGGCAATATCCTCAACCAGGGGGCATTCACCCCGAACATCGACTTCAATGAGCCCGGCCGCACCGATGATCTCAATGCGAGCATCCGTCTTGGATATCGGTTATACAATGGCGGCCGTGACGTGGCCGGCCTGAAAGCGGCCAAGTCGCAGAAAGTCGCCTCACGGTGGGAATTTGATGCAGTGCGGGCACAGCTGGCTCTTGAGGTGGTGCGTACCTTCAATCACATTGTCCAAGCCGAAGAAATCGTCAAGACCCAACAGGGGGCTCTGAAGGCTATATCCGCCTCTCTGGCCGTGGCCCAGGCCCGCTATGAGGAAGGGGTTCTGCTAAAGGCCGATCTGCTGGATCTCGAAGTCCAGCAGTCAAAATCACGGGAAGACCTTATCCAAGCCAAACATAACCTTGATGTTGCTCAGAAGGTCTTTCGGAATCTATTAGGACTCAAAGGCGAAACAGTAGCCGTCGATGAAAAATCAAGTCACGCTCAGGAAATTCCTCCGACTTCTGATTACGAGCAGCGGGCCGAGCTCAAAAGCGTTAATGCCATGATTCGTGCCGCTAAAGCCAGGGTCCGACAGGCTCGAGGCGGCTATTATCCGTCGATCGACAGTTATGTCGGATACAGCGTCGACAAGGGTTGGGAAACTGATGGCTCCGGGAATTCCTGGCAAGCCGGCATCAGACTGAATTATAACCTGTTCGACGGCCGCCGGACTTCAGCCGAGGTCGCCAGAGCTACAGCCAAGCTCTCCGAAGCTCGAGAGCAAAAGCGTAAAACCGAGTTGGCAATCGGCTTGGAGGTCGAGCGGGCACAGCTCGCTCTTAAGGATGCCGAGGCCCGACTGCAGGTGGCGGAACAGGGAGTGAAGCAGGCCGAGGAGAGCGCCCGGATCAATCGGGCCCGCTTCCAGGAAGGAGTTGTGCTGGCCTCGGATTTGATCGCGGTGGAAAACAGACTGACCGACGCCCGAGTCCGGAGAACCGTAGCCCAAACTTCTCACCGGATCGCCATCGCCGCGCTGCGCCGAGCCATAGGGCTTCCGCAATTCAGCGATCCGTCGACGCAATCTTCGAAATATTCTTCTTCCCAATAAGTTTTACAGGATTTTGAGGAACCAGTATTCATGGAGAAAAATCGCTCTTTTTTTATCCTTTTGGGCTGCATTTTGTTGGTTGTCGGAGGTTGCAAGCAGCATGCTCCCGAACAAGCCGCTAGACAGCAGCTTCCTGTAGCCAAGGTGCGGGTGGTCAAGGTCTCCGAACAGTCTGCAAGCCAGCAAAATGAAGCAACGGCCAGTGTCGAGGCAGTGCAGCGGGCGACCATTGCCGCCAAAGTGACCGGCACGATCGAAAAGATGCCGGTGGGGCTCGGTTCCCAAGTTAAGAAAGGAGATCTGCTGGTCAAAATCAGTGCCGGTGAAATTGCCGCCAAGGTGTCGCAGTCTCGGGCGCAACTGGAACAGGCTCGACGTAACTATGAACGGGAAAAACGGCTTCTAGAAAAAAATGCCTCCACCCCGGAAACGGTCAAATCCATGAAAGACGCCCTGCTGGTGGCCGAGGCGGCGTATGACGAGGCCAAAACACTGTCCGGCTACACTACCATCACTGCTCCCTTTGATGGGCTGGTGGCCCAAAAGATGGTTCAGACCGGAGATCTGGCTGTAGCCGGAAAGCCCTTGCTGGTACTTAAAAACAACCATCATCTTCAGGTAGTAGCCGCTGTGCCGGAGGTCTTGGCCTTGAAAATTCACTTAGGGGACAAGTTGACGGTGCGTATTCCGGCCGCCGAGGTCCAGACTATTGGAGTGGTCAGAGAAATCGCCCCCTCGGCTGACAGCGAATCGAGAACAACTCTAGTGAAAGTGCAGCTCAATGGCGATAACACCTTGCGGCCGGGGCAATTCGCCAAGGTCGTCCTGCCCGGTGCTCCGGTGAAGACCTTTTTGGTGCCGGAGGGAGCGGTCAGTCGCTTCGGCCAGATGGAGCGTGTCTGGGTGGTGCAGAACGGAACCGCTCGACTGCGGCTTGTGCGCACCGGCGAGCACCAGGCAGGACAGGTGGAGATCCTTGCCGGTCTCAATGCCGGCGACCAAGTCATCGTTCAGGGCGGAAAGCAGCTCGTTGACGGCCAGCCCGTGCAGATCATTTCCCAATGAGTAAACGCTTAGCAACACCGTGTCTGCCTTGTCAGCACTGCTGCCGGCAGTTTACCTCAGTTGCCCCTTTTGCACGTAGGAGACCTGGAAGATCGCATCTTCTTTCAAACATGCCGGAATCTATGAGCATCTTCGCCCCTGCTGAACGTTTACAGGCTGGAGGCAACAATGGATTTTCATTCCCGGTGAACGGTTAGTCTCAATGAAGCAGGAGAAATCTTCCCATCCTCAAGGCTTTGCCGGCCGCCTCGCCTCGATGTTCATCGATTCGAAGCTGACCGCCATCGGCATCATCGCCTCCTTTCTGCTCGGGATCATGGCCATAGTCATGCTTCCCCGTGAGGAGGAACCGCAGATCAAGGTGCCGATGATCGATGTCATGGTGGCCATGCCTGGGGCCACGCCGAAGGAAGTGGAGCAGCGGGTTTCCATTCCTATGGAAAAGCTGCTCTACGAACTACCGGACATCGAATACATCTACTCCACCTCCATGCGGAGTGAGTGTCTGTTGATCGCGCGGTTCAAGGTCGGCGAAAAAATGGAAGACGCCATCGTCCGGCTCAACCAGAAGCTGGCCACCAACTTCGACCGGATACCCAAAGGCGTCTCGCGGCCTCTGGTTAAGCCACATTCCATTGAGGACGTGCCCGTTCTGGCCCTCACTTTTCACAGCCGGCATTACGACCATTACACCTTGCGGCACCTGGCCACCCAGGTCGATGACTCGATCAAGAGTATCAAAAACGTTGCTGAAACCAAGCTGATCGGTGGCACCCAGCGCCAAGTTCGCATTTTGTTTGACCCGCTGCGCCTGGCCGCCCGCCATTTGACCGCCGCCGACATCGCCCAGCGGCTGCAACAGGCCAATCGCCAAACCTATACCGGCGATCTCGAGTCTCTCAATCGGGAGATGATGCTGCAGACCGGGCGATTTTTATCGTCGGCGAGGGAGATGAGACGCCTGGTGGTGGGGGTTTACAACAACGCACCCGTTTATCTGGGCGATGTGGCCACCGTCATCGACGGCCCTTCGGAGCCGGATACGTACGTTCTTTTCGGCCGCGGTAAAGGGCATGCCGAAGAAGCTGCTGTCACCCTCTCGGTAGCCAAACGGCCGGGCTCTAATGCCATAACGGTGGTGAACACGGTTCTTGCCAAAATCGACACCCTGAAGGGACAGCTCATTCCGGATGACGTCACGGTGAGCGTGACGAGGAACTATGGCGAAACCGCGCTGGAAAAATCTAACGAACTGCTTCTCCACATGGGAATTGCCGTTTTCGGCGTGGCTCTGCTCATTCTTCTCTTTCTGGGGTGGCGGGAGTCCATCATCGTCATCCTGGCCATCCCGGCCACCCTGTCGCTCACCCTCCTGCTTTTCTACCTCTATGGATATACCCTCAATCGTATCACCCTCTTTGCCCTGATCTTCTCCATCGGTATTCTTGTCGATGATGCCATCGTGGTCGTGGAAAACATCGTCCGCCATCTGCGTCTGCCGGCGAACCAGAGGAGACCGCTCCGAAAGATCGCCGTGGAAGCCGTAGCCGAAGTCGGCAATCCCACGGTGCTCGCCACTTGGGCTGTGATTGCCGCCATTCTGCCCATGGCCTTTGTCGGCGGTCTCATGGGGCCCTACATGCGGCCGATCCCCATCGGCTCCACCGCGGCCATGCTCTTCTCCCTCATCATCGCCTTCACCGTCACCCCCTGGGCCGCTATCCGGGTGCTGCGGAAGGGCTGCTCTCCATCCGAATGCGCCCTTGAAGAAGATGAGGAAGAATTGACAGCCGACAGGGATCAGCACGCGCCAGAAGATTTTTTCACTCGACTCTACCGCAGGGTCATGGGACCACTGCTCAGTCACACCGGTTGGCGGGCGATCTTTTTCATCGGGATCATCACCTTACTGCTCGGCGCCTGTTCCATGGTCTACTTCGGAGCCGTCAAGGTCAAGATGCTGCCCTTTGCCAACAAAAACGAATTCCAGGTCATGCTGAACATGCCCGAAGGCTCGACCCTGGAACAGACCACGCAAGTGGCTAGAGAGATGGCGGCGGTGGTCAGCCGGGAACTGGAGGTGCTCAATTACCAAGTGTATGCCGGCACAGCCGCACCGTATAATTTTAACGGCCTGGTGCGTCACTACTACCTGCGGCACGGCCCGGACGTGGCCAGTATCCAGGTCAACTTGCTGCCCAAGGGCGAGCGGCAGGCCAAGAGTCACGACATCGCTAAGCGCGTCCGGCCGGAAGTCACCGCCATCGCCAAGAAATACGGAGCCGCGGTGGTCGTAGCGGAAGTACCCCCCGGACCACCGGTGCTCCAGACCCTGGTGGCGGAGATCTACGGTCCCACCGATGCCGACCGGGTGAAGCTCGCCACCAAGGTAAAGCAGATTTTTTCCTCTACCCCGGGGGTAGTGGACGTAGACTGGTATCGCGAAGCGCAGCGGCAGAAAACCGTGATTACCGTAGATCGTGAAAAGGCCGCCTTGAACGGTATTTCAGAAGGGGAGGTCGACCAGGCTATTGCCACGGCGGTCAAGGGAGAGAATGTCGATCTCTTCCATCGGCCCCGCGACAAGGAGGAAGTCAACATCGTTCTGGAACTGCCCAGAGCGCAGCGCGCCAGGGTCGATTCCATTCTGAATATCCAATTGCGATCCCACCTCCGCAAAAATCTCAAACCGGTCATCTATGTGACTGGCGACGTGGCCGGAGCCGCGGAAAGCCCGGTCTATGCCATCTTCGCCATGAACAAGAAGCTCGCCGAGCTGGATGGACGCCAGTACGGAGGCAGCGATAAGGGAATCGAAATCTACAACATGAACCAACCCTTCACCGAGCTGGCGCCGTCCATTAAATGGGACGGGGAGTGGCACATCACCCTGGAGGTGTTCCGGGATCTGGGGCTTGCCTTCTGCGCGGTGATGGTCCTCATTTACGTGCTCATGGTGGGCTGGTTCAAGGACTATTTCATTCCGCTGGTGGTGATGGCCGCCATTCCCTTTTCACTGATCGGTATTCTGCCGGCACACTGGGCCCTGAGCGCCTTCTTTACCGCCACCTCAATGATCGGTTTCATGGCGGGCGCCGGAATCGTCGTCCGCAACTCCATTATTCTGGTGGATTTCATCGAGCTGCGCCTCAGCCATGGGCAACCGTTGGCTGATGCAGTGGTGGAAGCGGGGGCCATCCGGTTCCGCCCCATGCTGCTTACCGCCTTGGCCGTGGTGGTCGGCGCCTCGGTCATTCTGGCCGACCCCATTTTTCAGGGGCTTGCCATCTCCTTGATGTTCGGCGAGATCGCCTCGCTGCTTATCAGCCGGATGGCTGTGCCGGTCCTTTATTATGTCTTGCGGCGGCATCATCATGCGTGAGATTCAAGCTTAAGGTGCAAGGCTCGAGGTTCAAGACCTGAGATTCAGAGCGACCGCCTTTGCTGTTCTCTTGCCCCTTGAATCTTGTCCTTTGAAAACCTGGTGTCACTTATCACTTTTTCTTTGTTCGGAGGTTTACGTTCATGGTCGTTAACGACTGGATTCATACGATTGCCGGGACCTTTATTCTGATCGGCCTGGCGCTGGGCCACTGGGTCAGTCCCTACTGGTATCTGTTCACCGCCTTTGTGGGCGCTAATCTGTTTCAGTTCGGACTTACCAAGTTCTGCCCTTTGGGGGTCATACTCAAGAAGCTCGGCGTGCCGGAAGCGTAAGCGCCCACAAAGCACCGCATCCGCTTTGTCGGCAATTCTGCCGATGACTCATCTCGTTGTTATTGCCTTTGGCGCGGCCCCTTGGAGACTTGGGGCTTTTGCACGCGTATAGGAATTTTCGCGCACCTGCAGACCTGTGCGCGATTACAAGATTAACAGGAATCTTTCGGTTGTCGATTCGCTCTGGTGGTCGACAGGCGGCGATCAGAACGCCGGCCCCACGCTGAAAAGGATGACGTAGTTGGTTTCGCCCTCGCGGGCCACGGGGTTAAATGCCGCGTCGAGGCGAGCGGGGCCGACAGGCAGGAGGTATTGGAGGCCGGCGCCGACACCCGGGCGCATATCCCGGAAGTATTGGCTGAAGGTGGCGGAGATCAGCTCCGACTCGCTGGTGCCGAAGGCCATCACTTTGTTGGGGGAAACGTTGCCGTAATCGAAGAACAGAGTTCCGATTAGCGGGCCCCGCAACTGGTGGCGGAGTTCTATGTTGAACACGTTATAGGCGTCGCCGCCGATCGGGTTCCCGTTTGCGTCTTTCGGCCCGAGCTGGTCCTGGCGGAAGCTGCGGACCGTGTTTTCGCCGCCGTTAAAAAAACGCTCATTCAGGGGGATGGTGTTCTGTCCACGTCGGGGAACCATGAAGCCGGTGTTATAGCGAAGGGCAAGCACCGTGGACTTGCCCTTCCTCAGGGAATAGTAACGGCTGGCGCCGGCGGTGAACCGGATGAAGTCGATCTGGCTGCCCAGCAGGGTGTCGGCGATTTCGGCCGTGACATGGCTTTTCATGCCTCTGGTGGGAAAAAGCAGGTCGTTGCGGCTATCGTAAGTAAGGCCGGATTTGAAGCTGCCCAAGTTGTACTTGTTAAGTGAATCGACCTCGGCGGTGACGTCAACATTGGTCAGGCTCGTGTTTTTGTAATTGTAGCCCCAAGTGGCGCTGAGGCGCTTGCCCAGTTTTTTGGAGAAAAGGACCGAGGAGCCGATCTCCCGGCTGGTGTACGACGGCTCTATGCGGTAATTGTAGTAAACGGGAATATTAGCCGTGATGTCGGTCCGCAGAAACCAAGGATCGATCAGGGTG
>JARRJE010000005.1:0-18067 GCA_037379765.1 Deltaproteobacteria bacterium | reverse complement strand
GTGGTGAGCCGCCGCTCCAGTTCTTCCCAGGAAGGCGGGGCGATGAAGACGCTGATCATCGGCCATTCCTGTTGCGCCCGGACCTGGCGGGCTCCTTGAACGTCGATATCAAGGATGAGATCGATGCCCCGGGCGAGCTGGCCGGTTACCGCTTCCTTGCTGGTACCGTAAAAGTTGCCGTGCACCTCCGCCCATTCCAGGAAGTTTCTCCGGTCGCACATCGCCGCAAACTCGTCCCGGCCCACAAAATGATAGTCGACGCCGTCGCGCTCGCCCGGTCGCGGGTCCCTGGTGGTATGGGAGACGGAAAAAGCGACCCCCGGAAGGGCTTCCAGAAGGCCTTGGAGAATAGTGGATTTGCCGGTGCCCGAAGGCGCGGAAATGATGAAGAGGCTCCCCTGGATCACGCAAGCAATCCCTCTTCCGGTCGGGAAGCGGGCATCAATCGCTGGGTGATGGTTTCGGGCTGCACCGAAGAGAGGATCACGTGGTTGCTGTCCAAAATAATGATCGAACGGGTGCGCCTCCCTTCGGTGACGTCGATCAATTTGCTGTTCTCCCTGGCCTCGTCCTTGAACTTCTTGATGGGGGCCGACTTGGGGTTGACCACCGCCAGGATCCGGCTGGCGACCACCGTATTGCCAAAACCGACATTGATCATCGTCCGATCCATAACTGCCCGTTCCTCCTCCATTTTCTTATTTGTGTCCATCCAGAAACGAGGATTTTGTCGACCTCGCAAAAACCGCTCCGCCGACGGGCCGAGCGGTGCAGCTTGTTGTTTCGTCTTTCTCACCTGCCGAGGCTCGGGGTTTTTGTGAGATCATGGAACTTTTCGTTCAAGTGCAAGGCGCGAGGGAGCCTTGAAAGCGGAGCGTACTTCCTGTACATGAGCATTTCCAGGCAACTGAGCAACGCAGCAATCGGGCGAAAAGACCTTTTCCGGATGGATACTACTCAAGATTCTGTACCTGCTCCCGCATCTTCTCGACTTCGTTCTTCAGCTCCACCGTCTGGTGGGCAATGACGGCATCGCTGATCTTGGAAGCCAGGGTATTGATCTCCCGAAGGAATTCCTGCAGCAGGAAATCGAGACGCCGTCCCACCGGCTCATCGAGATCCAGGAATTGGCCGAACTGCGCGATATGGCTGCGCAGCCGCACCAGCTCCTCGGTGACGTCTGCCTTGTCGGCCATGATCGCTACCTCCTGGGCCAGACGGGCAGGATCAATATCGACTCCATCCAGAAGATTGTCAAGACGTTCTTGTAGAGCCGCCTGCTTTTTGGTGACCACTTCGGGGATCGCCGCCTCGATCCGGCCGATGGTGTCGGCGAACCGGCTCAACCGTTCCAGGAGATCCGCGTGCAGAGCGGCGCCTTCCTGCCGCCGCATGGCGAGCCCCTGATCCAGGGCGGCGATCAAGGCCTCGTGCACGGACGGCCACAAGGCATCCAGGTCCTCCTCCTTCTCCGCCGGGACGATAATGTCTCGAAACGCGGCGAGCATGGCAAGATCAGGCGGAGCGGGCAGGGACAACTCGCGTTGGACCCGGAGCAGCCCTTCATAGTATTCCCGGGCGAGCGGCAGATTGACCTCGAGCCGGACGGCCTCTTCCCCCTCGCCCGCCGCGTTCACCGACACATCGATGTGCCCCCTGGTGTAATAGGCGGCGATCTCTTTTTTGATCTTCTCTTCCAGTGCCGCATGCCGCTTCGAGACCTTCAGATGAATGTCGCAGAAACGATGGTTGACTGAACGGATTTCCACTGTCCAGGTCACCCCGCCGGCCGTTTTCTCCCCTTTGCCGAAGGAGGTCATGCTCAGCGGCCGGTTCATAGCACCAACTCACGAAAGATCAGAAACTGACTCCCATCTCCTGCCCAAAAACGTTCAGCAGTGCCGTAGATGCGCGAAAGAGGCCTGTGAGCCTGTACTGATGCTACGCGAACAGGCCGATGACAAAGCAGATGCGGTGCTGCTGAACGTTTTTTCATGGGATGGCCCTCAACAGCTCTTCGGCCTTAGCGGTGGCGGTGCCGACTTTTCCGACCACGATACCGGCTGCATAGTTGGCCAGGGTGGCGGCGGAGGAAAGCGGCAGACCGCTGGCCAGCCCCAAAGCCATGGTGGCGGCCACCGTATCACCGGCGCCGGTGACATCGTAGACCTCCTTGGCGACCGTGGGAATGGAGTACAACTCATGATCCCGCTCCAGGAGAGCCATACCCGCCTCGCCGCGTGTCACGAGCACCGCCTGACACCCGACAGCGGCAAGAAGGGCCTGCACCGCCGTCACCAAACCGTCTTCATCCTGAATGACCATGCCGGCCATGAGTGCGGCCTCATGGTGGTTGGGAGTGATCACCGTGGCTCCTCGGAAACGCTCCAGTGGGCCCGGCTTGGGGTCGACCACCAACGGCGGATGGCCATTTCCGGCCAGCAACCGACGCAGATCGTCCATGAACAGAGGGGTGATCAACCCCTTGGCATAATCGGAGACGATCACCGCGTCGAAAGCATGAAGATTCTCTTTTAGAAACCGGCTGAGCCTCCCGAGGCATCCAGACGACAGTTCGCCTTTGACCTCCCGGTCCACTCGGACGACCTGCTGGTTCTGGGCAATGATCCGGGTCTTCTTGATCGTGGGTCGGTCATCGGCCCTGATCACCCCGTGGTTCGAGGAGGAAAGATCCGCAAGAAGCTCGAGCAGATGGTCGCCGATGGGATCATTGCCGATGACACCGCAGAGAGTGGCCTGGGCACCAAGGGCGTACAGGTTGTGCAGGACGTTGGCCGCCCCGCCTAACAGCAGATTCTCATGGGTGACGTTGACCACCGGCACCGGCGCCTCGGGAGAGATGCGGCTGACCGTTCCCCAGATGAAGTGGTCGACGATGATGTCGCCGATCACCAAAACATTGGCTGACTTGAAGCCGGCGATGGCCTGCCGGAGATCCTCGGATTGCATGGAAACCACTTCAGCTCCTTCCCCTTTATCCTGGCCGGTTGCCGTTTTCGTGCAGCCGGGAAACGATTTTGTCGATCAACTCCGCCCTCCCCCGGGCGGATAGCGCCCTCCCCACCTGGATGGTATCAGCGACCGGAGACAGTGAGCGCCAGCGAACGAAAAAACGCGGATTGGGTGCCCCCGCGAAAATGATAACTGCTGGTGTCTGAAGCGCCCCAGCCAGATGCTGCCCGCTGGAATCATAGCCGCAGAAGGCATCGGCCTGAGAAATCAAGGCCGCCAGCGCCCCCACCGATCCATGGAAGCCAACCATGCCGTGCGCAAAAGGCGGCTCCCAGCCGGGCAATTCCTTCTGATCCAGGAAGCCGGTGGCGAAACCTTGTCGGCTGGCGGCCATGATGAGCGCGTCGATCCTCTCCTTTTCTTCGGAATCGCCGCCGGTGTCAAGGAGAATAACAGTATTTTTTAGTGACTGCAGCAGAGCCGCCAGCAGCTCCTCCTCAAAAGGATCCGCAAGCCGTTTGCGAGGATCGTTGCCTACTCCCAGGTTAATCACGATGACGGCCTGCGCTCCCCTTTGCCGCAAACGGCCGCAGCACGTCCGGGCGGAGCCCAGCATTGCTGCGGGCAGGAACAACTCGGGTGACTTGGGGTTTTCCTCTGCCAGCACCCGATCGAGCCAGAAATTGGTGAGCTCCGGAAGCGATGGTTCGCGATCAACAAACGGATTGGTTCGGGAACTGAAATAACAGGTCTGCCGTTCATCCACCAGGGGCAGCAGTCCGAGTTGGCTCAACCGGGTGTCGGGATCGAAAAGCAGGAGCCTGTCCGCTGCCAAGCCTTCGGATTCGCGAGCGATCAGCTCGACGAGCCTGGGCCATACGGTGAAGCGGTCGCTCAGGGAACCGTACCGCCGATAATCGAGTCGAACCCAGCGCAGGCGGCGGGATTCTGCAAAAAATTCATAAAGATGTCCGGGTCCGACCACCACAACCTCCGCCTGGGGGAATGCGGCCTGCAACCGCTGCACAAGGACGCTGGTGATGGCTACATCGGCGCCGACACTCACCCGCGACAGAACGACCACCCTGTTGGCCTTTTCGCGGATGTCAACGGGGAGGGCACTGGGAAACCGAAGCCGCTCATAACGGGGCAACAAGGAGGCAGGACCGGGGATCCCGAACCGGGAGAGAAGCGCTGCGATCTCCTGCCCCTCCTGCAAAGCAGTCAGAAACGAGAGAATTCTCAGGAGCACAAGATTACAGATGCGGACCCCCGTCTCGCTGAAGTCGTCACACAAGCCTTCGACAACCGTTCCGTAAAGCGCCTGCAATCCGATCCGGGAAATCTCATCTTCCCGGTGCATGGCCAACCGACAAAGCAGATCAATGCAACGGAGCCGGATCCGGCCCGCATCAAGGGCGTGGCGCAGGAACTCATCAGCGAGAGCGCGCGCGGAATCCTTTGCCGCTGTATGGGAATTCTCCGCCGTCGTGAGCGGCGGCCTCTCAAGATTTTTTTCCGTGTCCAGCATGTCAGTCAACTGGTCCCAAAATACTCTTCTAAAAAGTTTTCTACACGTTCATAGGTGCAGCAGATCTGTCGGCGAGCCAGACCGATGCTTGGTGATTCAGGTCGGCAACCTGCATTCAGCCGGGGCACCAAGGCGTGCTCGAAGTCCACCTGAGAAACACCCTGGTGGAAACTTCGGTACCGGGAAAGAAGATGCGCGCTGAAAAAAAGAGCCCCATTATAGACGCAGGGGAAGCGAGCGGCAAACCATTTCCTGAACAGCCACCGTCTTGAAGGCGGTGGTCCCGATCTTGAGAAATGGACAAGGAGGGCAGGAATGCCTTCAAAGGCCGATTCCCAGGACCTCACTTGCCGCCACCAGTCACCTCCGCCTTTGCCACTTGAACCAGAAACCGAAGGCTTTTTTTACCAGCGGTGTCAACCGGGTGCGGTTGTATGAATCACCAAGTTTTTTGATCATTTCCGCCTGGGTCGGATAGGGATGGATGACTTTGGCGATGGCTGTAAGGCCCATACCGGAATTCGTCGCCAAGGTAAGCTCATTGATCATCTCTCCGGCATGAGAGGCGACAACGGTGGCCCCCAGGATCGAGTCGCTTCCCTTCTTTAAATGCACCTTGGCAAAGCCCTCGGTCTCGCCGTCGAGCCGGGCCCGGTCCACCTCGGCAAGGGGCACTTTGATGGTGTCCACCTCGATCCCTTTCCCCTTGGCTTCCGTTTCACCGAGGCCCACGCGAGCCACCTCGGGATCGGTGAAAGTGCACCAGGGGACCACCAGGTTCGAGCTCTTTTGGCGGCCGCGGAACAGGGCGTTGACGATAAGGATGCGGGCCTGGGCATCGGCCATGTGGGTGAACTTGTAAAGGGAGCAGATGTCGCCGGCAGCAAAGATGCGTGGATTTGCCGTCCGCAGCCGATCGTCCACCTTGACCCCTTCAGAGCCGTATTCCACCCCCGCTGCTTCGAGTCCCAAATCCTCCACGTTGGGGGCTCGGCCGACTCCCACTAGAATCTCCTCGACCGCCAGCTCGGCAGTTTTCCCCTGCTGCTCGAAAATGAGGACTTTTTCCCGACCGCGCCGCTCGGCCCTGGTGATCCGAGTACCGAGAAAAATTTCGATCCCTTCCCGCTCAAACCGCTCCTGAAGCAGCCGGGAGACGTCTTCATCTTCCCGCGGCAGGATGCGGCCGGCACGTTGCAGAAGGTGGACCCGCGAACCCACCCGGGCAAAGGCCTGGGCCAGCTCGCAGCCGACCGGTCCGGCACCGATCACCGCAAGCCGGGACGGCAGATCCGTGAGCGAGAAGATGGTCTCATTAGTGAGGTATCCCGCGGACTCGATCCCGGGGACGAGCGGCACTGCCGCCCGCGCGCCGGTGCAGATCGCTGCCCGGTGAAAGCGAAGAATTTTAGAGTCGACCTCCAGGCGGTCCGGGCCGATAAATCGGCCATTGCCCAGAAAGACGTCCACCCCGAGCTCATCGCGGAAGCGCCGGGCCGAATCGTGACGGCTGATTCCGGCCCTGATCTCCTGCATCCGGGCCATGGCCCGGCTGAAATCGATGCGCAGAGCTTCGCCGCCGGTCACCCCCAGCTCCTCAGATTGGCGGCCGTCGTGAAGAGCGCGGGCGGCCCGGATCACTCCCTTGGAGGGTACGCAACCCACGTTGAGACAGTCGCCGCCCATGAGGTGCCGTTCCACCAGGGCCACCTTCGCCCCCAGCCCGGCGGCGCCGGCGGCGCTGACCAGGCCGGCCGTGCCGGCGCCAACCACCACCAAGTTATAGAGGCGGGCAGGTTCGGGATTGACCCAATCCGGCGGATGGACATTCGCCACCAACTCCCGGTTGCTCGGATTGTCGGGTAAGACCGCCGGCTGATTCCCCATTCCCTTTTTCCCAGATGAATCTTGGTGCGACCAATAAGGGATTATCTCATCAAGTAATGAGCTTTCTCAATTGAAAATACAGTATCCCCGAAGAGAGGCGAACGATTCTCTTCGTTCTGTTTCCTGAGAGTGATGTGCAAAAAAGGGAACTGAAAGGAAACGAAACTGGTTGCCGAGGCGGCCCGTGTGAGCTTACTCGTGGGCCGCAAACCAGAAGAGCCGGCCTTTTGGTTGGACACGGGCGGCAGGGAACCGTGCAGCCTTTCCCGGGTGATCCACAATCTCCCGCATGATGGTCTGCTTTCGGGTGCCGGCGATCAGGAACAGGACGTTCTCGGCATTGTTGAGCACCGGCAGAGTCAGGGTGACCCTGGCCACCTTTGGCTCACCTCGAGGCTCTGTCGCTGCCACCCACTTCTCTTCTTCCTGCAGAAGCTCGGAGCCGGGGAAGAGGGAGGCGGTATGGCCGTCCGGGCCCATGCCGAGAAGAACCAGGTCGAAACGGGGGAAGCCGCCCGAGGTCCTCTCCGGGTGCTGGCCGAAAAAATCACGAAGCTCCTGGTCATAGACCCGGGCGGCCTGGGCCGAAGGAGTGAGCTCGCCACGAATGCGGTGCACGTTGGCAGCCGGGATGCCGACATCCCCAAGCAGGGTCTCTTCGGCCATGGCAAAGTTGCTCTCGGGTCTGTCGGGCGGCAGGCAGCGTTCATCACCCCAGAAGATGTAGAAATCCGACCAGGATAGGCGGTCGCTGTACGGGGACCCGGCCAACAGCTCATGGAGCGGCCGGGGTGTGTTTCCTCCTGCCAGCACCAGGGTAAAGAAACCGTGATGGCCGATCGCCCACGTCGCTGTCTTTTCCACAAGGTCCGCAGCCTTGTGAGCCGCCAGCTCCAGATTGGCATAGGTGCGGATGTCGGGCCGTACGATATTTTCCACCATAGCCGTGCTTTCTCCCTTCAGAGGGGCTGAAAAGAGTACCCGGATAAGCGATCACAGGTACCATAGATGTTGGTGATCAGAGCGGCCAGCTATACCCTGGCATGCTGGTTGCTTTGATCGCGGGCAGATGCAGCGCTCGGTGACCGTTTACCTATTCGGCAATGATCTTCTCCATCCACTTCCGTGCCGGCTCCGGGCCCCAGCTGCCAGCCTCGTAAAAATGCAGCCTGGTCTGAATGTTCTCACAATCCTCACAGGCTTCCAGGATGGGGGTCAGGAAGGCCCAGCACTGCTCCACCCCGTCCTCGCGCCAGAACAGCATCTGTTCCCCCCTGATGATGTCCAGCAACACCTTTTCATAGGCGTCGAACACCGGACCGCCGCCCTGGTAATACTTAAAATCGGTGGCGACCGAGCGCAGGCCGACGCTGGGGCCGGGGGTCTTTGTCTCGTAGGTGATCTTGATGCCTTCCTCGGGATAAATGCCCAGGATCAGACGGTTGGGAGTGATCCTCTCGTTCAGAACGTCCTCGAACATGGAATGGGGCACCTTCTTGAACTGGACCACGATCCGGGTCTCCTTGCGGGCAAGCCTCTTGCCCGACGCCAAGTAAAAAGGCACGCCCTGCCAGCGCCAGTTATCGATAAAAACCCGCATAACGGCGAAGGTAGGGATGAGCGAGTTTTTGCTCACCTTCGGCTCGTCCCGGTAGCCGGGCACATCCTGGTCCTCGATCTTGCCCGCAGCGTACTGCCCCAGTATGATATTTTCTTCGTGGCTCTCCGTGACCAGAGATTTCAGGGAGCGAAAGACCTTGGTTTTTTCGTCCCGAACCTGCTCCGTCCTGAAATGGGCGGGCGGCTCCATGGCGGTCATGGCCAGCATCTGCATCATATGGTTCTGGAACATGTCACGCAGGACGCCGGACTGTTCGTAGTATCCGGCCCGGTGTCCCACGCCCAGCTGTTCGGTGGTGGCGATCCCCACATAATCGATATAGCCCCGGTTCCAGATCGGCTCGAAAATGGTGTTGGCGAAGCGAAACATCAGGATATTCTGGACCGTTTCCTTGGCCAGGTAATGGTCGATGCGGAAGATCTGACTCTCCGCAAATCTCTGATGCAGGACCTTGTCGAGCTCCAGGGCCGAGTCTAGATCCCGGCCAAAGGGCTTTTCCGCCACGATCCGCGCCCAGCCCTCTTCCCCTTTTTCCCCGCCTTCCTGCGCCAGTCCGACCTCGCCGATCAAATCGGAGATCTGAGGCAGCAGGTTCGGCGGTACGGCCATATAGAAGATGCGGTTCCATCCCGACCGGTGCTGCTGATCCAGTTTCCGGAGAGCTTCGGCCAGGTCTTCGAAATCGGACTGGGAATCGTAGGAGATAACCCGGTAATGGAGATGCTCGGCAAAAGCCGGCCAATTATCTTCCAGGTCGCGGCTCCCAGCCTGCTCGAGAGCCTTTCTCATTTTGTCCCGGAAATCGTCATCGCTGAAGCTCGTCCTGCTGCAGCCCACAATCCCGAAATCTGCTGCCAGGCTGCCGCTCACGTAAAGATTATAAAGAGAGGGAATCAACTTTCTGGCGGTCAGATCACCGGAAGCACCGAAAATAACCAGCAGAAAAGGACTTCGATATTGCGGCTCGGGGAAAAGTCCCTTGGCTCGAAGGGCCTTACCCGGAACCATTATCCTTTCTGCCGTTTGCTGGGTTTCGCCTGGAACAGACATTTTTTTCTCTCCTTCAAGAGAAGCTAGTCCGCAATGATCATTTCCATCCATTTCTGGGCGGGCTCCGGTCCCCAGCTTCCGGCTTCGTAAAAGTGAAGCGGGATCGCCCGTTCCTCGCAACAAACTTCCAGTATGGGGGTTAGAAACGACCAGCAGAGCTCCACCCCGTCCTGCCGGAGGAAAAGCATCCGGTCGCCGTGGATGACATCGAGCAGCACTTTTTCATAGGCCTCCAGAGACGGTCCTTCTCCCGGATAATATTTGAAATCCATGGTCACCGAGCGCAGATTGACTCGGGGGCCGGGGATCTTGGTCTGAAAGGTGAGCTTGATCGCCTCCTCCGGATAAATGCCCAGAATTAGACGGTTGGCGGTGATCCGCCGGCCCACGATGTTCTCGAACAGGGAATGGGGAACATTCTTGAATTGGATCACGATGCGGCTCTCCTTGCGGGTGAGCCGCTTGCCCGAGACAAGATAAAAAGGCACGTCCCGCCACCGCCAGTTATCGATGAAGACCCGCAGCGCAGCGAAGGTGGGGATGGGGGAGGCGTCATCCACCTCGGGCTCGTCGCGATAGGCCGGCACCTTCCGGCCGTCGATCCTGCCAGAGACGTATTGTCCCAGGATCAGATTTTCCTGTTTTTCTCGGGATTTCAAGGCACCGAACACCTTGATTTTCTCGTCCTGCACCGTTTTCGCCTCGAATTGGGAAGGGGGCTCCATGGCGGTGAGAGCGAGCAGCTGCAGCATGTGATTCTGAAACATATCGCGCAGGACGCCCGATTGCTCGTAGTATCCGGCCCGATGTTCCACGCCCACCTTCTCGGCGGTGAGGATGCCCACATAATCGATGTAGCCCCGGTTCCACAACGGCTCGAAAATGGTATTGGCAAAGCGCAGCATCAAGATGTTCTGCACCGTCTCCTTGGCCAGGTAATGATCGATCCTGAAAATCTGGTGCTCCGCAAAGCTCTGGTGCAGAATACTGTTCAGCTCCAGGGCCGATTCCAGATCTCGGCCGAAGGGTTTTTCCACCACGATCCGCGACCAGCCGCCTTCTCCCTCTTCCTGTGCCAGCCCGACCTCGCCGATGAGCCCTGAGATCCGCGGCAGCAGGCGGGGGGGCATGGCTAGGTAGAAGATCCGATTCCAGCCTGCCTCGTGCTTCCGGTCCAGCACCCGGAGCTGCTCGGCCACGGCCTCGAAATCGGGCTTGGAGTCGTAGGCAATGGGTCGGTAATAAAGATGAGCAGCGAACTCTGGCCATTTTTCTTGAAAATTCGGACAATTCGCCTCGCGGCAGGCCTCCTGCATCTTTTCACGAAAACCATCATCATCCCATTTGGTCCGACTGCAGCCGAGAATGGCGAAAGATTCAGGGAGGATGTCGTTGATGTACAATCGGAAGAGGGCAGGCAGGAGATTCCTGGCGGTGAGATCTCCGGAAGCGCCGAAAATGACCAGCAAGAAGGGTTTTCCCTGCGGGGGCATGGGCGGAGCTTCCATTTCCGGCGCCCGGCCCTTGATCACGACCTCTTGTGCCGATTCGGTCAAGGGTGTCATGGTTTTCCCCCTTAATCGTTTTCCGCCCTGACCACCGGATGTCCCCCGAACTCGTTGCGCAGAGCAGCTAAAATCCGGTTGGCGAAGGTGTCCTCCTGGCGCGAAGCAAAACGCTCATACAGGGCCTGGGTGATCACCGGCGCCGGCACCCCGCTTTCCACGGCGTGGAGCACCGACCAACGGCCCTCGCCCGAATCCTCTACATACCCCTTGATTTTGGTCAGAAGAGGGTCCTTGCCGAAAGCGTCCTCTGCCAACTCGAGGAGCCAGGAACGGATCACTGACCCTTGGTTCCAGAGATGGGCGACCTCCGAGTAATTGACTCCCTTTCCGAATTCGGAGCCCTCGATTAAAGCGAACCCTTCGGCATAAGCCTCCATCATGCCGTATTCGATGCCGTTGTGGACCATTTTCACGAAATGGCCCGCTCCGGAAGGCCCGCAATACAAATAGCCTTCTGGCGGCGCCAGGGTTTTGAAAATGGGCTCCAGGTGCTCGAAGACGTGCCGGTTGCCTCCGACCATGGTGCAGTATCCCACTTTCAATCCCCAAATGCCGCCGCTCACCCCGGCGTCGACATATTCGATGCCGCGGTCGGCCAGAAGCTTGGCCCGCCGCTTGTCGTCCTTGTAATGGGAGTTGCCTCCTTCCACTACGATGTCCCCGGAGGAAAGCAACTCCATGACCTCCTCCAAGTGTTCCTCCACCACCCGCCCGGCGGGCAGCATCAGCCAGACGATTCTGGGGGGCTGCAGCTCCTTGACCAGTTCGGCCAGGGAAGAAGACGGCTTGGCGCCCTCTTTGGCGATTTCCTTGGTTTTCTCATAGGTGCGGTTATAGGCCACCACCTCATGGCCGCCCTGCAGCAAGCGCCTGACCATGTTCATTCCCATTTTGCCTAAGCCTACCATTCCCAGTTGCATATTCATCTCCCATCTTAAGGTAAGTATTCACTCTCGCAGTCAGCAATAGTACAAAAATCAAAGACTCGTAGCGTCGAATCTTATAGAAATGCTTTCATCCCTGTCTTTCCCTTTGCCGACAGCTGAATGCGACAGCTGCCCTTCAATCAATGGGCTCTGCTCATCTCGGTGAGCGCCGTCGTTTTACGGCCTAAATCCTCCATGGAGCCATCATAGGGGCGATTGAATTTTTCGATCCCTTCTTCTTCCAGCTGTGCGGTGGCCTGGTCAAGATCGATGCCCAGTTCGGCAAGCTGCTGATGTTTCCGAACAGCCCCATCCACGCCCTCCTCCAGTCTGGCAGCGGGTTGACCATGGTCCCGATAGGCATCCATGGTCTTCCGGGGCATGGTGTTTATGGTTTCCGGACCGATCAACGGCTCGACGTACTTGACGTCCGAATAAGCGGGATTTTTGGTGGAAGTGCTCGCCCACAGCAATCGCTGCGGCCGGGCCCTCTGCACGGCCAGTTTGCGGAACCGCTCGGCAGCGTAAATCTCCCGGTACATCCGGTAAGCCTGCTTGGCACTGGCCACCGCGCTCTCGCCGCGAAGCGCGGCCGCTTTGGCGCCCCGCTCGCCGCCTTCCGCCGCGATCGCTTCCAGACGCTCATCCACGAGCACGTCGATCCGGCTGAGAAAAAAACTGGCTACGGAAGCAGTCGAGGGCGAGCGGCCTTCTTCCATCATTCGTTCCAGGCCCGCTATATAGGCCTCGGCCACCTGCCGATAGCGGTCCAATCCGAAAAGCAGGGTGACGTTGACATTGATGCCCTCGCTGATCAGCTGCTGGATGGCAGGCAGCCCCTCGATGGTGGCCGGGACCTTGATCAAGACGTTGGGATGATCGAGCTCCCTCCAGAGCCGGCGGGCCTCCTCGATGGTGCCTTCGGTATCCCGGGCAAGGTGAGGGTTGACCTCCAGGCTCACGAAGCCGTGCCGGCCGTCCGAGGCCTTGAATCCACTCCTGAAGAGATCCGCCGCGTTGCGGACATCGGCCAAGGTCAGTTGCTCGTAAATCTCGGGGACGGTGCGTCCCTGACGGGCAAGTTTGTCGATCTCCTCGTCGTAGGCGGTGCTCCCGGAGAAGGCCTTGGCAAAGATGGCCGGGTTGGAGGTGACTCCCCGCACGCCGTCTTCGTTGATGAGCCGTTCGAGTTCTCCGGAGTTGATCATGTTGCGGTCGAGATAATCAAGCCAGACGCTTTGGCCCAAATCGCCCAGTCGGCGCAAGGGATTGTCTTTCATGGTCGATCCTCCAGTTGTGGTGATCGCAGGGGTCAGCCGAAAGCTGATCCTTGCCGCATTCCTTTCTCCCCCATCCTCAGGAACGATTCACTTGAGGCTCGAGCCCTTCTGCTTTTGCCTCAATTACCCTTTTCCAGCACTTCTATCTTGCCAAGCCGACGGACGAAACGGGCTCCGCCCTGATAGCGGGCACCCAGAAAAATCTGCACCAGATCCCAGGCCAGGGCCTGCCCGGTCACCCGGCCTCCCAGACAGATGATATTCATGTCGTCGTCTTCAACCCCTTGGTGGGCGGAGAAGGCATCGACAATCAGGGCAGCACGGACCCCGGCCACCTTGTTGGCCGCTACCGAGGCGCCCACCCCGCTGCCGCAAACCGCGACCCCCCGCTCCACTTCCCCGGCGGCCACCGCCCGGGCGAGGGGTACGATGTAATCGGGATAGTCGTCTTCGGGGGACGGATCCACGGCGCCGAAATCGACGATCTCGTAGCCGGCGTCCCTGAGCTTCGCCTTCAGCGCTTCTTTCAATTCAAAACCGCCGTGATCGGCGGCCACTCCCAGACGCATAAAAACCTCTTAAAATTAGTGCCGAGTGCTGAGGTCCGATTGCCGAGGGGAAAAGCCAAAATCCTCAGTGACTGGCATTTCGCTACCGCTTCCTGCCTGACGCTAGAACACTCAGCATTTGGTGGTTAAACCGTTTCGACTTCCAGGAGGATCCGGACGCGCTCGGCAATGGCGCGCCGGGAGATCTCCTCGAAATCGAGCAACTCCTCCGGCTTGCCGCTTTTAGGCTTCTTGCGGACTGCCAGCGAATAGACCGGCACAGCGGCGGTTGCCAGGGCGCTTTGCACCGCTTCGCCCAGGCCTCCTTCCGCGTAATGGTCCTCGACCGTGACGATGGCCCGAGTGAAACTGGCCGCCTCCTTCAGAACCGCCTCGTCCAAGGGCTTGATGGAATAGAGATCGACCACCCGGATGAGGATATCTTCCTTTTTAAGCTCCTCGTGCGCGGCCAGGGCCTCGAAGAGAGTAATGCCGGCAGTGACCACGGTCACCTCATCCCGGTCGCTTTGCCGGAGCACCTTGCTTCCGCCGATGGGGAACTTCTCCTGCGGACCATATATGATGGGGGTAGCGGCACGGGTGGTGCGGATATAGACGATCCCTTGATGCCGGGCCGCCTCTTCCACCAGTCTTTCCGCAGCCATGGCATCGGCCGGATAGAGCACCACCGAATCGAGCATGGCCCGGAACATGGCCAGGTCCTCGAGTCCCATCTGGGAGGGGCCGTCCTGGCCGATGGAGACCCCGGCATGGGAGCCCACGAACTTGATATTGGCATCGGAGTACTGGCTCATGCGAATCTGGTCATGAGCCCTGGAGAGAAAGGCAGCAAAGGTGGAGACAAAGGGGATTTTGCCGCGGACGGCCATCCCCAAAGCCACCCCCACCATGTTCTGCTCGGCGATGTACATCTCGAAGAATCGCTCCGGGTACTCGGCTTGAAAGATCTGCGCATAGGTGGAGTTGCTCACTTCGCCGTCCAGGCTCACCATTTCCGGAAAGAGGGGATAGAGCCTTTTCAGTGCGTTGCCGTATCCCTTGCGGGTGGCCATCGGCTTGTCGGCCGGATAGTCCGGAGGTCCTGCTGTTTCTGCCGCTGGCCGCCGCTCCGGCTGGAGGTCCTCGGGCGGGGGTATGGTGCCGCGCACGTTCCGGTCCACTTCCCCGAGGTGGCGCATGGTTTCTTCGTAATCCTCCTTGGTGAGGGGTTTGCCGTGCCAGCCGTTGCGATCTTCCACCGGCGGGGCCCCTTTGCCCTTGATGGTTTTGGCAATGATCATCACCGGCTGGCTCGCCGACTGCGCTTGCTCATAGGCGGCAAGGATCTCGGGCAGTGAATGGCCGTCGATGAGGATGGTCTGCCAGCCGAAGGCGGCAATCCGCTGCTCATAGGCGTGCAGATCATGGCCGTACATGGTCTCCCCGCGCTGGCCCAGCCGATTGACGTCGATGACCCCGACCAGGTTGTCCAGCCCGTAATGAGCGGCGATCTGGATCGCCTCCCACTGGGAGCCTTCGGCCATTTCGCTGTCGCCGAGCAGGACGTAGGTTCGGTAAGGAAGCTTGTCGAGGAACTTGCCGTTCATGGCCATGCCCCGCGTCGTGGGATGCCCCTCGAGGGGACTACCGAACTGCCGGTAGGTGAGCATTTCTTCTTCGGAAAGCCTGCCTGCAGCCAGCCACAGGGCATAGAAGAGGGGTGAGGCATGGCCCTTGGAGAAGATCAGCCGGTCATTGTTGGGATGCGCCGTCTGATCGAGATCGTACCGGAAGCTGCCGCCGAAGAGCAATCCGGCCATCAAGTCGGTGGCGGAAAGGGAGGAAGTAGGATGGCCGGAACCGGCCCGGGAGGTGGCGGCCAGAATGTAATAGCGGATCATGGTTGCAATTTTTTGCAGGTGTTCGATCTGTTGTGAATCGCTCATCGTTTTTCTCCTCGCCCATCGATTTCCAGCCGATGGAAGTTGAAATAAGAGGTCTCACAAAAAGCACCAAATTCCGACGAGCAAAAGCGCAAACAATTACTTACAGGCGCGGCCCATCGGAATTGAAGATTTTTGTGATTCCGAGAAATATTCTTTGATTTATCAATATTTAGACAAATCCCTCTTCTTTTTATTATCAAGGTTGGTGCTGAATGTTGTCAAGACAGGGATGCTGGAGCCGTTATTCCCATACTCCGTCGACGCCGGCTCCGCAGGCGGAGCAGCGGCCGTCAGCCATCTTCCGGTTCATGATCCGGTAACCGTAACGGCCGATGACTTCGGCCCCGCAGGAGGGACAGAAAGTATTCTCGCCACCCTCGCCGGGGATGTTGCCTTGGTAGACATAGCGAAGCCCCTCTTCCAGGCCGATTTCCCGGGCCTGCCGAAGGGAAGAAGCCGGGGTAGGCGGACGATCCATCATCTTGTGAGTGGGATAGAAGGCGGTGACGTGCCAGGGAATCCCGGCATCGATTCCCTTGATGAACCGGGCAATGTCCCGCAATTCGGCAGGAGAATCGTTCCAGCCGGGGATGACCAGGGTGGTGAGCTCCATCCAAATCCCAAGTTCATGCAAGATCCGGACATTTTCGAGGACCGGGGCCAGTTTTGCCTTGCACACTTCGTGGTAGAACTTTTCGGTGAAGGCTTTGATGTCGATATTGATGCCGTCCAGAACCTGGGCCAGTTGCCGGGCCACCTCATGGCCCATGTAGCCGTTGCTTACAAAGACGTTTTTAAGGCCGCTTTCATGGGCCAGGACTCCGCAGTCGTAGGCGAATTCGTAAAAGATGGTCGGTTCCACATAAGTGTAGCTGATGCTCCGACAACCGGCCCGCTCCGCCGCTGCCACCACCTCCTGGGGAGTGCGCTCCTGGCCGATGATCTCCGCCCCTTTTCTACTGGGGTACTGGGAGATCTGGTAGTTCTGGCAGTGCTCGCACTTGAAATTGCAGCCCACCGTGGCAATGGAATAGCTGGTGGAACCGGGCTGGAAATGGAAAAGCGGCTTCTTCTCGATGGGATCGACATTCTCCGAGACCAGTTTTCCGTAGACCAGGCTGTAAAGCCGGCCGCCGACGTTTTTCCGTACCCCGCAGATGCCGACCATGCCCTCCTTGATGTGGCAGCCGTGACTGCAAAGACGGCACCTGACCCGGTTCTCCTTTTCCGCTTCCCAGAAGAGCGCTTCTTTCATATCGACTCCTTTTGGCTGAATGATCCTGGCCGGTGTAGGCTGAAAGTTGAAGGCAAAAGCTGGAAACCCAAAATCAGCCGTTGTCAGCGAAGCGGTTGTCGTAGTCGTAATCGTAATCGAAAATCCGAATATCGATTACGACAACGATTACGACAACGGGAGGCCCGCATCGGATACAAGGCTGAAAGAGAAACAACCCATCATTTCATCCAGGCCCCTTTCCCATGAATGATGACGACTGCGTCCGCTTCCTCCAGGAGGCCCTGCCCCGGCTGAATATGCGCTGGCCCGGCTTCCGCAGGGTGCGAAGCCAGGTTTGCAAACGGCTGCAGCGGCGGCTCCGGGAGCTGGCGCTGCCTGATTTGGCCGCCTATCGACAGCTCCTCGGCACACATTCGGACGAGTGGGACGTACTCGACTCCTTTTGCCGGATCAGCATCTCCCGGTTTTACCGGGACCGTCGAATCTTCGAGGATCTCGCCCAAGAGGTGCTGCCGGTCCTTGTCCGCCCGGCCCGGGGAACCGACGGCCCTGTCCGCGTCTGGAGCGCCGGCTGCGCCTCGGGCGAAGAGCCTTACACGCTGGCCCTGCTCTGGCATTTCCGATTCCCGGATCAGAACAGGATACCGCTTTCCATTACCGCCACCGATCTCGATCCCGTTCTCCTCACCCGGGCCAGGACCGCCTGCTATCCGGAAAGCAGCCTGAGGGAGCTGCCCCGGCGCTGGCGTGTAGAAGCCTTTACCAGGCGGAATGATGTCTCCTGTCTCCGTCCGGAATTCAAGGGCTCCGTCGAATTTCTGCACCAGGACCTCCGCATAGAAACCCCCGCCGGCCTCTTTCATCTGGTGGCCTGCCGCAATCTGGCCTTCACCTACTATCCTGAGCCGCTCCAACACGAGGTGCTCAACCGCATCGCGGCGGCCCTCACACCTGCCGGCTTTCTCATGATCGGCGGCAGAGAATCCCTGCCGGCCGGTCAGACCACTTTTGCGCTGCTCAGCGGGAAACGGGGCCTGTACCAAAAGCTCAGTCCAGATGGAGGAAGGGATACTTCCTGAGCTCCTCCCGGGTCCAGATTGAAATTCCGCCCCGCTGATCCACCGTCTCCACGGCAATGATCAAATCCGGATCGTCGAAACTGACCTCGGTTTTACTGCCGGCGTCCCGCATGGCCTGCATCACCGCGTAATCGAGGAACTGCTCTTCCTGCATGCTGGAAAGCCGGCCCTTGAAGCCCCGGCGGTGCATGCGGACGTGAAAGCTCCTGCCGGCCACCTCCGGCCGCCAGGAAAAAACCGCCTGTTTGGCATGTTCTTCGAAATCATGGGGCGATTCGAAATTGAAAACCCACGTGAGCGGCACCAGACGTCCAAGGAAGTCGTAGCGCATCCGATCGAGCTCAACCCTCTGCCGCAGATCTTCCAAGGCTGCAGGGATATTGTCCAGGCGCATCACCAGAACATTGAAATAAGGCGTTTT
>JARRJE010000004.1:0-15168 GCA_037379765.1 Deltaproteobacteria bacterium | reverse complement strand
ATTCGCCGAGTTGTCAGCCACCGGCGAAGACGCCAGCCGCCCCGTGGGCGAACCCTTTGAGGATAAAGGCAGGGTCGATACGACCGGTGCACATGACGCGAATCGTCCGCAGGTTGGGCGGATACTGGTAACGGGACACCCCTGCCGCATCCGCCGCCGCGTAGCAGCACCAGTTACAGAGAAACCCGAGAATGCGCGGGTTATAGACTTCTTGCTCAGTCATTCCTTTTCTCCTCCCGGCCAAAGGCCTCGATTTGCGAGCTGATCTGTTCATCGGTGAACCCGCCCATGGAGATGGCGAACGTGGGGCAATGGGCGGCGCAGATGCCGCAGCCCTTGCAGGAGGCGACGATGGTTTGCGCCTTGCGTTTCTTGTCCACTTTTACCATTTCGATGGCCTGATAGGGGCAAAGTGAAGCGCAGAGGCCGCAGCCGATGCAGATATCCTGATCCACGTTGCTGACCGTGGGCTCCACCTCGACATGGCCTTGCACGAGGGGAATGGCCGCCTTGGCCGCCGCGGCCTGGGCCTGAACGATGGTCTCATCAAGCGGCTTGGGCGAATGGGCCAGTCCGCAGACGTAAACGCCGGAGACCGGCAGCTCCACCGGCCGCAGTTTGACGTGGGCCTCCAGGTAAAAATCGTCAGCATTGACCGGAATCTTGAGCAGCTTGCTCAGCTCCTTGGTGCCTTCGGGCACGATGCCCACGCTTAACGCCACCAGGTCCGGATCCATGGCGACCTCATCTTGAAGGATGGGATCGTAGAAGGAAACCCGAACCTTGCTGCCCTTGGTACTGATCTCCGGCATCCGGTCGGTGTAATAAGGAATGAAGATGACACCATTTTCGCGGGCCTGGCGGTAGAGGTCTTCGGCAAAGCCGTAGGTCCTCATCTCCCGGTAAAGGACCACTACCTGTGAGGCGGGATTGATCTCCTTGATCCGGAGGGCGTTTTTCACGGCATGGTTGCAGCAGACCTTGCTGCAGTAAGCGAGATCGTCGCCACGGGAGCCGGCGCACTGGACCATGACCACCGAGCCGGGAGCCCGGTCCTTGGCGCGGCCGGCAAGGCGTTTTTCCAGTTGCTGCTGGGTGACGATCTTCTTGGACTTGACCGGCTCCTTGCCGAGCACCCGGGCGGGGTCATGTTCACGACCGCCGGTGGCGATGACAATCACCCCGTGCTCCAGGCTTTTTTCACTCGTCTTCTTGCCGGTGGTGGTCTTGACCACTGAGGTGAAGTTGCCCACGAAACCGTTGACTTCGACCAGATCAGTGGAAGTGAGCACGGTGATGAGCTTGTTCTTCTTCACCGCAGCGGTGAGGTTCTTGAGCAGGTCGGCGGTCTTGTCGCCCTGGAGGGTCCGCTCCAGATTCCGCAGGTTTCCGCCAAGCTGGCTGTTCTTCTCGATGAGGAAGCTCTCAAATCCCTGTTCTGCCAAGCTGAGGGCCGCGGTCATACCGGCAATGCCTCCACCAAGAATGAGAGCCCTGGGAGTGACTGGCACCGTTTGCTCCGGCAGGGGTCGGATGTGCCGGGCTTTGGCCACGCCCATGCGCACTAGGTCCCTGCTCTTGCTGGTGGCCGCTTCCGGCTCGTTGGCATGAACCCAGGAGCATTGATCCCGGATGTTGACCATCTCGAAGAGGCAGCGATTGAGGCCGGCATCCTTTAAGGTTTCCTGGAAGAGCGGCTCATGGGTACGGGGGGAGCAGGCGGCCACCACCACCCGGTTCAGGTTGTGCTCTTTGATTTTTTCCTTGATCACTTCCTGAGCATCCTGGGAGCAGCTGTACAGGCTGTCGGTGTAATAAACCACGTTTTCCATGTCGCCGGCGTACTGGGTCACCTCAGGGACATCCACCACCCCGCCGATGTTGATGCCGCAATGGCAGACGAAAACGCCGATCCGCACCTCCTCTCCGGTCTCTTCCTCGGAAGGATAGGATTTGATCACAGTTCCCTGTCCCCGCTGCTCGCGGAGCAGCCCAGCGGCAAGGCCGGCGGCGGCACTGGATTGCGTGACGCTCTCGGGGATGTCTTTAGGGCCGTGGAAAGCCCCGGCCACCAGCACTCCCGGCCGGGTCGTAGCGAGCGGCGCAAAGGATTCGGTTTTGCAGAAATCGTATTGGTTGAGCTCGAACCCGGTCAGATCGGCAAGCCCCTTGGCGTCTTTTGGCGCATCGAGACCGACTGACAGCACCACCATATCGTAAGGCTCGAAGTGATGGGTGCCCGCCAGGGTGGAGTAGGTCAGCTTGAGCTGCTGGTTCCAGGGCATAACGTCGGCCACCCTCGCCCGCACGAATTTGATGCCCATTTGCTCTTCTGCCCGCTTGCGGGCGGCATCGAAATCCTTGCCCTGGGTGCGCATGTCCATGTAGTAGATGGTGATTTCGGCCTCCGGATCATGCTCCTTGGCTACCATCGCTTCTTTGATCGCGTACATACAGCAGACCGAGGAGCAATAACCGTTGTCGCAACCCAAATCCCGGGAGCCCACGCACTGGATGAAGGCGATCTTGCGGGGATGGCGCTTGTCAGAGAGGCAGCGCACCTCGCCCTGAAACGGGCCGGATGGATTGAGCAGCCGCTCGAATTCGATGGAGGTCACCACATCCGGATGCTTACCGAATCCGTACTTGGCCAACGTCTCTTCGGAGATCCGGCCGAAGCCGGGCGCCATGACCACCGCCCCGACTTTCAGCTCCCGCTCCTCCGGTTGCTGGTCAAAGTCGATAGCCCTGCTGCGGCAGACCGGTACGCAGATCTTGCAGGTGCCGTGCTGCAGGTGCAGACAGGCCTTGGGATCGATGAAGTAGGAGGCGGGTACGGCCTGGGGGTAGTCAATGTGGATCGGCCGGGTGACCGCGAGTCCCTCGTTATACTCGTCCACCAGATGCCGCGGACAGTATTGGGTGCAAAGGCCACAGGCTGTGCACTTGTCCGGATCAATGTACCGCGGCCGCAGCCGAACCTTGGCAGTGAAGGTGCCGGGCTTGCCCTCCAGACCCAAAAAATCAGCGTTGCTCAGAATCTCGATATTGGGAGACCGACCGGCCTCCACCAGCTTTGGCGCAAGAATTCAGAGCGAGCAGTCGTTGGTGGGGAAGGTCTTGTCCAGCTGGGCCATGGCACCGCCGATGGCCGCGGATTTTTCGACCAGGTAGACGTAATAGCCGAGCTCGGTCAGATCGAGCGCCGCCTGGACGCCGGCCACGCCGCCGCCCACGACCATGACGCTACCGGATTTTGTTTTTGTGGATCTTGCCATAGCGAACTCCGAAATGATGAAAAAACGAGTAACGAGTAATTTGTGACGAGCTCGGAAGGGATTTTTCCTGCTTGTCACCCTTTACCCGTCACCTTCAATACTCCAATATCTCCACCTTTACGGCGCAGAGTTTGTACTCCGGGGTGCGGGACAACCGGTCCAGGGCATCCAGGGTCAGGTTGTTCACCGGCACATCGGCAAAATTGTATGAGGAAAAGATTGTCCCCTCCTGGGAGCGCTCGGTGATCGTCGCCCGGATGTCCACCGAGCCGCGCCGGGAGGTGATGCGGATTCGACTCTTTTCTCGAATGCCCAGCCGCTCGGCATCGACCGGATTGATCTCGGCCAGGGCTTCGGGGCAGATGTCATCGATGGCCGGAGTCTTGCCGGTCATGCTGCTGAAGTTGTACCGGGAGTATTCCCGGCCGGTGGTGAACAGCATCGGGTACTCCTCGTCGACCGGCTCACGGGGCGGAAGATAATCTTCGGGAACGAAAAGTCCGCGTCCTCTGGTAAAAGTGCCCTGGTGCAGCACCGTGGTCCCCGGATGGTCGACAGTGGGTACCGGCCACTGCAATCCTTCCCGCTCGATCCGCTCATAGGTGATGCCGGCGTACTGGGGCAGGAGTTGCCGGATCTCCTCGAAGACCTCCTCGGCGGACTCGTAGCGCGTTTCATAACCCATCTTTCTCGACAGCTCGCAGAAAATCTGCCAGTCGGGCTTGGCCTCGCCAGGGGGCGTAACCGCTTTGCGCACCCGCTGGACGCGGCGCTCACTGCAAGTGAAGGTGCCGTCCTTTTCCGCAAAGCAGGCGGCCGGCAGGACCACATCCGCATGTTTGGCCGTCTCGGTGAGGAAGATGTCCTGCACCACCAGGAAGTCCACTTCCCGGAGCGCCTCCTGAACATGGCCAACGTTGGCGTCGGCCAGTACCGGGTCCTCGCCGAACACGTACAGGCCGCGGATATCACCCTTGAAGATGTTCTCCCACACTTCGGTAGCCGGCTTGCCGATCCGACGTGGGAGCTTCACTCCCCAGAGTTTTTCGTACTTGTCGAAGAGCTCGTCGCCGGTCAGGCCGCCGTAGCCTGGCAGGGTATTGAAGAGTGCCCCCACGTCACAGGCGCCCTGCACGTTGTTCTGGCCGCGCAGCGGATTGACCCCGCCTCCGGCCACCCCCATCTTGCCGCAGAGCATGGCCAAGTTGGCAATGGATTTGACACGGTCGGTGCCGGTGGTGTAGTGGGCGATCCCCATCCCGTAGTAAATGGCATTGCAGCCGGAGGCAGCGTACATCCGCGCTACCTGCCGCAGCTGCTCTTCCGGAACACTGGTGAACTTCTCTACCACCGAGGGCGGATATTTCTTCACCATGGCCACGAGCTCGTCGAAATCCTCGGTCCTCTCTTCGACAAACTTGCGGTCCCAGAGGTCTTCCTCCAGGATGACGTTCATCAGGCCGTTCAGGAAGGCCACGTCGGTGCCCGGATTGGGCCGTACCCAGACGTTGGCTCGGCTGGCAAGCTTGGTCTTGCGCGGATCGATCACGATCAGCTTCGCCCCCCGGTCCAACGCTTGGTGGATGCGCAGCCCGATGGTGGGATGGCTGGTATCCGGATTGCTGCCGATCATGAAGAAGAGATCGGTCTTGCCCTCCACGATATCGCTGATGGAGTTGGTCATGGCGCCGCTGCCGAACGTGATGGCCAGACTGGCCACCGTGGGAGCGTGTCAGAGACGGGCGCAATGATCGATGTTGTTAGTGCCGATGGCCGTCCTCATGAATTTCTGCATGAGGTAGTTTTCTTCGTTGGTGGCCCGGGCGCAGCTGAAGCCGGCAATGGCATCGGCGCCATACATGGCCTTGATGTCGAAGAATCCCTTGGCCACGGTTTCAAGGGCCTCTTCCCACGAAGTCTCCACCA
The DNA here is from genome assembly GCA_037379765.1 of Deltaproteobacteria bacterium. Lineage (GTDB taxonomy): Bacteria > Desulfobacterota > Desulfobulbia > Desulfobulbales > UBA5123 > JAJYKH01. Next base: position 9,964 of record JARRJE010000004.1, on the reverse strand, counting down.
GATGGCCATTCTTGCGCACCATCGGCCGCCGCAGCCGGTCGGGATGCAGGACGAAATCAAAGGCGAAACGACCCATGACACAAAGAGCCCCGTAATTGGGCGCGATCTCCGGGTCGGAGGTCACTTCAACGATAGTATTGCCCTCGACCTTGAGGATCATCTGACAGCCGGCGCCGCAGTACGGGCAAGTGGTGCGGACCTCTCGCACCTCCCCATTGACGATGGGGACGATCTGAGCCTTTTTGTTGAGGGCGCCGGTGGAGCAGTTGTCCACGCATTGCCCGCAATTAACGCAGCGATCGTTGAAGGTGAGCGAAATGTTATGCGCCCTGCCCTTTTCGTCGAAGGAACCGGATGTAAGCTCCAGGGCTTCGTATTCGCAGGAATTTTTGCACCTCTGGCAATAGATGCACTTGTTGAGGTCGACCGTGATTACCGGATGGCTGGAATCCGTGGCATACATGGGCTTCGTACCCATGCCGGTCTTGTTGGGGTCAACCCCATGCTCGATGGCGAGCCTTTTGAGATCGCAGCGATCGAAGGCGGTGCAGCCGCAGGAAAGGCAACGGGCCGCCTCCTTGCGGGCCATCTGCTCATTGAACCCCAACCGGATTTCATCGAAATCTTGAACGCAGGTTTCCGGCGGCCGTTCCGGCATCTTTTCCCGCAGCTTCACTTTGATCCCTTCGAAATTGCGCAAATCGACATCGTCAAAGGTCCGGCCACGGGTGAAATTGAACCGGCTTTCGGCCGGATCCTTGGGTATCCCCAGCAACTGGGCATGGATGTTTTCGGCGGCACGCCGGGCCGAAACCACCGCCTGAATCACTGAACGCGGACCACTGGTGGCATCGCCGGCCGCGTAGACGTTGGGCAAGTTGGTAAGGGAGGTACGAGGGTTGGCCTTGATGTTGTTCTTGGGCGTGAGCGCGAGCTTGCTTTCCAGCTCGCCTCCTCCGAACGCACCGGCGGTCGCGGACTGCCCGAGAGAAACGACCACGGTGTCCACCTGCATGATGTTCGAGGACCCGGGGATCGCCTCCGGATAACGGACACCCTTGGCGTCGGGTTCGCCGAGCTTCATCCGGATCAGCTCCATGTCGAGGCCGCTTTCACCTCGATCAATTTTCACCGGCGAAGCCATGAGCAGAAACTGGACGCCCTCCCGTTCCGCTTCCCGGATCACCCGCTGGTGGGCTGGCATTTCCATCTTGGCACGGGGGTAGATAACCGTGACCTCGTCCGCCCCTTGACGGAGAAGAGCACGCGCCGCCTCCAGCGCAATATTGTTGCCGCCGATCACCGCCGCCCTCCGGCCGTAATTCCGGGTCTTGCCCTCGGCCTTCTCCCGCAAAAAGCGGAGAGCGGGAATAACCCCGTCCAGGGTGCCTCCCGGGATATCGAGGGACTCATCCACCCAGGAACCGGTGGCAAGCAGCACCGCCTCATATCCCAGATTTTCCAGGTCCTCCAGGGTGAAATCCTGGCCCCAGCGCTGGCTCAGCCTGATCGAGATGCCCAAACGCAGGATGGTATCGAGCTCGTAGTCAAGTACCTTGCGAGGAATCTTGTATTCGGGAATGCCGTACCGAAGCATGCCGCCCAACTTGGGCATAGCCTCGAAGATGGTCACGTCATGGCCCTTCCGAGCCAGGTAGAAGGCGCCGGTCAGGCCGGAGGGCCCCCCGCCGACCACAGCTACCTTTTTGCCGGTGGCCGGTTCCCGTTCAAGCCCGAGATCCACGTGATTGGTCATGCACCAATCGGCCACGAAGCGTTTCAAATGATTGATGGAAAGGGGTTCGTCCACGAGGATACGGCGGCAACGAGTTTCGCAGAAACGCGGGCAAACCCGGCCCACCGAAAACGGAAATGGGTTGCGCTCCATGATCAGCCGCAGAGCTTCCTCGTATTCCCCCTTGGCCACGTGGGCGATGTAGCCTTGGACGTTGATCTGGCCCGGACAGGTGAGATTGCAAGGGGCCTTGCAGTCACCGAAATGGGTCTCTGCCATTCGGGCAAGGCGCTCCTTCCGGTGCTCCTTGAGCTGATCGGAGTCGGTGACGATATCCATTCCGGCTGTTGCCTTGGTCTCGCAAGCCCGGACCGGTTCATCGACACCTGCTATCTCCACAACACACAGCCCGCAAGGGTCTTCGGAATTCTTTCCGTGCGATTGGCACAGGGTCGGGATATGGACAGCCGCCTGCCGGGCTGCATCAAGGATGGTCTTCCCGGTGACGGTCGAAACGTCTTTGCCGTCGATTTTGATCTTCACTTCTTCCATCTCGTTAAAAATACGACTTTCTTGTAAGGCCAACCAGAGGAGGAAAATTCACTATACCGGATTTGCCGGTTCCTGCTCAAGCCCTCTTCATGGCCAAAATTGGAGGCGGTCCATCTCAAACGGAGCTGTCGATTTTTGAGCTTGCCCCTCCAGGTGAGCGTTCACCAGTGCCGCAGATTGCAGATTTGCGTAAGCGCTTCCGGCCGCTGTAGCAGCGCTGTGCGGACGGAAGCGCTCGCGCGAAGATGCGGCGCCTGTGGACGCTTAACCATCAGGCGGCCGGCTTCCACTCCTTGAGGAAGGAAGGCAGATGGCCGGCTTCACGGGGGCCGATGGTGATGGTCCAGCCGGCCAACTCCTCTTCCAGCTCGCCTTTCATGGAGGCCAGATAGCCGGGAATGATCAACTCCCGATGCTTGACCTTGTCCTCGATGCCCGACTTCGTGATGAACTGGGCCACCATGTCGGCGCCGAATTTGCCGGCCGCCCAGGCGGTGAGGACCGAGAGCCCCTCGGTGTCCTTGATCAGCAGCCAGGTAGGAACCTTACTGCCTTCGATCTCGCCGGAGACGATAAAGTAGGTGAGGGAGAAATTGCAGGTGATGACCACCGGCGAGTTCTCGGCCGGACCGTTGATGGTATAGACATCCTCCTGCACCACCATAGGCCGCTGCGGGTCGGTAAAGATGTTGAGCCTCTCCAGGAGAAGCGGGAACAGGATGTCGCCCTGCAGGTCGGAGAGGATGACGATGCCCGCGTACTTGGCAATAAGCACCGAAGCGATCATCGTTTCCATCAACGGATCGTCAGTCATCTCGCAAGGAAAGGCGATGACCGGGAAACCCAGGGGTTTGTATTTCTTGCGCACCGCGGCTCGCCGGGCCACTACGTTGTCTTCCAGGGCAGCGCGCACCGTGCGGGCGCCGGTGTCGATGACCAGATCCTTCAGGCCTGACTCAAGGAGTTTATCGGAAATGGCTACGGTATCGTCGATATTTGCACCTCTAACCCCAATCGGCAACCCAGTTTCCTTACCCAGATCCGCCATTGCCTTAGCGTTTTCCTGAGTGGCCCCGAAAAGAAGTGGTTTGCGGTCGCCGCACGCCTGAGCACCGGCTTTCAGCAACTCGGGCTTATTACTCATCAGGATGAGCTTGGCGTCCTCAGCACCATTGAGCACTTTTTGAACAAGATCGGTAAAGGCGGCTTCATCCCCTTTGGCATCTTTCACCGCCACCAAGTCGGGTTTCATCATCACCCCGACCCGCTCGTATCGAAGGTCGTTGAAACGCTTAAGGCGGCCGGCCACATCAGCGTCGCTCATGTCGGTGGTGACCAGCACTCCGATGCCGGTGGGGTTTTCGAACCGCTTCTCGTGGCGGAACAGGCAGGTCTCGCCGCCGGTGGCAAACGTATCATCGGCTGTTCCCAGCTTGATGGTTCGAATCGGCGGCGCCGAGGCCTCGCCGATGGTGGCCTTGACTTCGTCGCTTACGTAGGGACACTCGCCGATTTCAGTCTGTCCGGCCGCCACTTTCATGGCAAAGGCCAGGCAGGTGGGAATCCCACATTCGCCGCAGTTTTTCTTCGGCAGCATTTTGAGGATTTGAATACCGGTTAAAGCCATCTCTCTTTTCCTCCCAAATATCGAAAAATCTTGTGGATCGTTTTTTTCCTTTCTGCAGCTTAGACGGCCGCTTCCATGGTGAGACAGGGATGGCCCTTTTCCTTGAGGAAAGCCAGAATCTCCTCTTCGGTGGTGCCCTGCTCTTCTGTGGCGATCATGTCATACAACTCGGGCATGCCCAGAGCCTTGCAACGTTCCATGAGCTTGTCTTTGAGCTCTTCTTTCAGCATCTTCGGCATCCAGGCCACCCGCTTCAGACCGCTTTCAGCCAGTAGCAGTTTCGGGCTGGTGATGTAGTGCTTGCTCACCCCCATGAAACCAGGAGTCTGTGCCCCACCGCCGGCCATACCAGCAAGGGTGGTGAATTTCATGCCGCTGGGAGTCATGCCCAGGTAATCGCGGTTGACGAACATGACCCCGTTGCACTGGGGCAGCATCGCCGCGATCGCCTCGAAGCAGCCGCAGGCGGTCATGGGGTCTACCATCAGCGAATAGCAGGCGACCTGCTCCACTGCGCCCCGAGAGGCCTGTTTGACAAAATCGTTGATGCCCGCGAAATGGCCGATCACCGAATCGAGACAGTCGCCCTTCTGGATGGGCTGATTGGGGCCGGTGGGGTTGATCTGGAAGCTGGCTTTGCCGTCCAGCCAATTGTAGGCACCGCACATTCCCACCCGCTCCGGGGTGATGATGCACACGTGGCTCGGCGCAAAGGACTGGCAGAGGGTGCAGCTATAGAAGATCTCTTCTGATTCGTCGGTCATGGAGCCGAGGCGCTGGTCGCGCTCGTCATAGACCCGCTTGGCCAGATCGAGCACCTCGTCCACTTTGTCCTGTTCGGTGTAAATCTTCACCTGAATCTTATCGAGAATGGCGCCGAACTCCTGGTGGAGCTTGCCGTGGAGCACCTTGCCAATATGGGCGAAGGAAAAACCTTTCTCCACCGCGGCTTTGCCGATGCGGATCCACATGATGTTCCGCTGGCCCATGTGCATGATGCCCTGGATGTAGTTAGTCAGGTGATGGAACTGGCGTTCGAGAATGGGCTCGAAGTCAGACTGCATCTCGCGGCCAGCCACCTCGACCAGAATGGCCAGCGGCAGGTTGTGGCCCTGTTCAATGTCCTTGATATCCGGGCCGACCACCTCGACCAGCCCGTCCTGCACCTCCTCCATATCCTTGGAGACGAGCACCTCCACGCCGGTGGTGCGGCCGCCGCCGCATTCCATGAATAAATCGTCCTTCCTGATCCGTTCGCCCTCGAAGGCCGGGCCGAAGGAAAGCGGGATATCGATCTTGGTCACATTCACCTTGAGACCGCGGACCTCGATGGCCTTCTGGACGATCTCCTCGTGGGGGACGTTGCTCACTACGTGCTCATAGGTGCAGATGCCGGTGGGCAGCACCTGCGGGATGTCGTAATCGGAGATGGTGGGGAAGCCCCAATTGATGGCGCCGGCGGCGTTGGCATACCATTCGTCGCTCACCTCCCCGAAGGCCATGACAAAGGCAAAGGTGCGGTCCTTGTTGTAAATGAGATTGCCCCGGTAGTCGCCGGGCTTGATGCCGCCGAAGGCCATGGCCACCCGGCAGGCGAAGCCGATGGCGAACACCGCCGAGGTGTAACTCTTGCCGAAGGGCACTAAGCGGGTGCCCCAGCCGATCTGCACATCGTTGGCCAGCAGCTGTTCGGCCATGCACTTTCCGTTGCTGCCCTGGTCGTGCATAAAGATGTAGAGGTTCTTTTCCTGAAGCTCGAGGGCGATCTTGCTCGCCATCTCCTTGTCTTCCGGGGCGCCCATGATGGCGGCAAACCCCGGAGCGGTACCGTCCACGAACTCCACACCGCGTTTGCGGAAGATGATGTCGTCCGCCGCCCCCAGCCAGATGTTATCGGTCGAGGGGTCTTCGGTTTTGGTGTAGAAGTCGGGCTCATTCAGGTAGCGGATGGTCTCGAACATCTCCTCGGCGAAGAAAGTGGCCATACCGGCATCCAGAGCGGGGGCCAGATAGGGAAGCCACAGGCTGTCGCTCACCTGGGGGGGCAGCAACTTGCGGCATTCCTGAAAGATCTCCTTCATGTCGCCCAGGGTTTGGACCTTGGTACCGAGCATACTGTAAATGATGGGTAGGAAATAGGCGGTGTTGGGAAGCGAAACCTCCTGCTCCGGTCCATACTTCTTCAACGCCTGCTCATACGATTCCTCGGCCACATCCACGATCTTGTGGGCGCCTCGAATGGCAGCAGAACAGATGATGTGAGACATTGTCTTCTCCTCTAAGCTCTTTTTCTCTCACGCCCAAGGCGTGGTCGCAGTCTTTATCCAAGAAGGCCGTTGATGAGGGAACGGGTGAGGCCGATTGCCTTGGGGTGGCGCATGATCAGGGCCTCGCCACCGGCCAGCAGCATGCATGTGGCGGTAATCGCCTCCATAAGCACCCCGCGCTGCTCCTGGTCGCCCAAGAGCTCATCGCTGGGCAACCGGGTCTCTTTGGCCTTCCAGACCTCACGGCCGAGATTGCAAATGAACGGCACCTGCAGCTTCTCGTCCTTCTGGGTGAGGGCCGCCAGCCGGATTCGCTCGATGACCGAATAGCTGTACTCGATGCCGTAACCAAGGGCTCCAATGGAGGGGTCGATGAGCACGGAATCGAGGGGGACCCCCATGTTCTCAAGCAGGATGTTGAGCTGCTTGGCCAAATTGACGTCGATGGGCGACGAGGCAACCATCGGATGCTGGAAGGCCATGGCAGTGGCGCCGATGGAGCGATAGTTGGCATCGGTGAGAGGAGCCAGGCACACCTTCTTGTCGCCGATCTGGGAGGTGATTTCCCGCAAGGTCTCGGTATCCTTCTCGGCGTTGCCGCAGCCCCATACGATGATGGGCACATCCACCGCGTTGATGATGTCGGCGGCCACTTTGGCCGCTTCGCTTGCCTTGCGGTTCATGCCGTTGGGATCGGTGCTCACCATGGAGACACACAGGGCCTCGGCAGAATAAGCGTTGACGCATTTTTCGGCCCAGGCCACCGGGTTGTCGAGCACATCGGCATAATGGCGGGTGAGGGTCTCCGGCCATTCCGCTGGGTTGACGTCCGGGATATCCATGGCAATGAGCGGCTTATGCGGCATATTGCCCTCGAAGAGCTGGAACGGTAAGGTGTTAGAGCCACCCACGGTGACGGAGTGATCGCCGGTGCCCAGTACCGTCTCCCGGATCTTGCCGGTGTACTGCTCTGTGTAATTGTCGGCAGGAATGGACTTGGCGCGTTCGGCCAGGGGGGTAGCTTCGGTCTTGATGGCGGCAGGCGCTGCTGCTGGCTTCGCTGCCGGCTTAGCTTCGGCTTTCTTAGCCTTGGCTTTCTTCTTCGCCTCCTCGGCGGCTTTGGCCTCTTCGGCCTTTTTCGCGTCTTCGGCTTTTTTTACTTCTTCTGCCTTTTTGACTTCTTCCGCCGCCTTCATCTCAGCCACTTTCTTCGCTTCGGCGGCAGCCTTCGCCTCTTCTGCCTTCTTGGCTTCCTCGGTCTTCTTCGCCTCTTCTGCCTTTTTGGCCTCTTCGGCCTTCTTCGCTTCTGCGGCCGCCATATCCGGAGCTGGAGCCACTGGGGGCGGAGATGTTTTGGGTGCAACCGTCGGGGCCGCAGGCACCGGCTCCCGCTTCAGGATGGCCTCGGCGCCTGCGAATTGGGCCAGGGCCTCAAACTGGTCTTCCGACAGGCCAAAGGCCTTTTTCAAAGAGGCCAGCCCCTGCCGGACAGCCTCCAACGCCATTTGTCGCTCTCTTTCATTCATTTCTTCTTCTCCCACTTCCTCAGTTTCTATACCCTCCGCCCCGGCCTCGAGAGTCTGCCCCAGTCTGCGGGCCTCCTCTTTGGCTGCGGCGATAATCTTCTCCGCCTCCGCTTTGGCGTCGGCCAGCACTGCTTTACTTGCCGACTCCCGCACCTCAATGGCTTCGGCCTTGGGAACAACGCCCGCCACCGGCTCTTCTTCGGACACAGGCCGCGGCAGCAGCTTGGCCCGGCTGACGATCTCCGGCACCGCGCTTTCCCACTCGATGGCCATGATGTGAACGCCGGCTACCCCATCAATCTCCCGGACCTGATTGATGATGTCCACGCAGATGTTGATGCCTTCGTCCTCTTTGTCCTCGGCGCCCCGCAGCCGGTCGATGACCCCGTTCGGCACGTCCAGTCCTGGTACGAAGTTCTTCATGTATCGGGCCATGCCAATCGATTTGGGCGGCGTGACGCCGGCAAGGATATGGACCTTCTCGTGCAGGCCGAGATCACGTACCATGGCCATGAACTTGACAAACTTCTCCACGTTGTAAACGATCTGGGTCTGGATGAAATCGGCGCCGTTGGCGACCTTCTTGCCCAGACGAGCGGCCCGGAATTCGAAAGGCCCGGCAAAGGGATTGGCGGCTGCCCCCAGAAACAGGCGCGGCTCACTGCTTTTGATCGCTTCGCCGCATTGGAACTTACTCTCATCCCGCAGGGCCCGCATCATGCCCAACATCTGGATGGAGTCCATATCGAAGACACCTTTGGCGCCCGGATGGTTACCAAATTTCTGATGGTCTCCGGTGAGGCACAGCAGGTTTTTCAAGCCCAGTGCGGCGGCGCCCAGAATATCGGCCTGCATGGCGATCCGATTGCGGTCGCGGCAGGTCATCTGGATGACCGGCTCAACCCCTTCTCCCTGGGCAAGAAGACCGGCACCGATGCTCGACATGCGGACGATGGCGGTCTGGCAGTCGGTGATGTTCACCGCATCTACATTGTTCTTGAGGATGCGTGCTTTCTTGCGAACCACCTCCGGATCGCCACTCTTCGGCGGTCCCAGTTCGCCGGTAACGGCAAATGTTCCTGAAGTCAATACACGTTCTAAACGGCTCCCCGATTTCATCGGTCATTCCTTATGCTCAAAGTGCAATCCAACTGGTGACTAGCACTCACCAGGGCAAAACCTAATGGTCATCCAGCCTCGTAAAACGTTCAGCGGTGGTGCAGATGCAAGGAAGGGGTCTGTGAAGCGTACTCACGTACGCGAGCAGACCGATGACGCCGCAGATGCGGTGCCGCTGAACGTTTTACTTTATACGTTGTGTTGGGGGCCAGTGCAGCCGACGTCGCCGATGCCGGATCCCGAACTCAGGTCGCGGCGCATGGCCATATCGAAGAGCACCCGCTCTTTCTTTTTGTTGATGCCTAGCGCATCGCGCTTCGCCTCGATGCCGTCAATCATCAGGCGGGCGATTTCCAGGGGCTCCTTGGCCACATTCCAATGAGCGCCCAAGGGGCCCATCAGCCCTTCCATCAAATATTTGTTAAATTTTTTGGCGCCATAAGTAGGCAAATCTTGGAAAACCACCTGAGCCCCGCTCGCCACGAAATACTGGCCGATGGCCACGGCCTTCTCGCTCATCCAGGTGGGGGCAGTGCCAATGGCGGGCAGATCGCTGATGTCATCGCCCAGGCCGCCCTGCCGCACCATTTCGGTGGCAGCAATGAGGATGCGGCTGTTGTCGACGCAGGAGCCCATGTGGAGGACCGGAGGCATACCGACTGCTTCGCACACTTCGGCCAGGCTCTCCCCGCAATATTTCACCGCCTCCGGATTGACCAAGCCTGCCCGGCCGAGGGCGGTGGCGGCGCAGCCGGTGGCCAGGACCAGGATGTTGTTCTTGATCAGCTCCCGGGCAATGATCTCATGACTCTTGTCGCTCAGCTTGAAGTTGTCGCAGCCAACAATGGCCCCAACGCCCCGGATGCGACCGTTGATGATGTTGTCGTTCAACGGACGGTAGCTCGCCCGGAACCGGCCGCCTAACATGTAGTTAATGGTTTCGTGACTGAATCCCACCACCACATCGAGCTTCTGATCCTGGGGGATGAAAAACTCTCCCCGCTTTTTGAAATTCTTGATGGCGTGGGTGAGGATGCGCTTGGCGGAGTTGAGGGCATCGTCCTCGTCGAACTGGATATGAACCCCGCCGTCCATCATGGCCCGGTAGTTGGTGGTGATGATATCAGTGTGGAAATTG
>JARRJE010000003.1:0-24578 GCA_037379765.1 Deltaproteobacteria bacterium | reverse complement strand
TCCATGATGGGGCGGCCGACATCGGAAGGCAACAGCTTGATGAGCTTCAGCATGGCCGGAGTAAAGCGCCTGACTTTGAACTGCCGGTCCAGGAACATCGTAGGAATGTTGGTGCTTGCCAGGAAGTTGTTCAGATCGTTATTCGTCTCCTCCTGCTCTTCGATCTTGGCCTGGAACTGATTGTTCACGGTGATCAGCTCTTCGTTTAGGGACTGAAGCTCTTCCCTGCTCGTTTCGAGCTCTTCATTGGCGGCCTGCAGCTCTTCGTTGGAGGACTGGAGCTCCTCGTTAAGGCCCTTCAACTGTTCGATGTGACTCTGGAGGTCTTGGCGCGTGGCCGAAAGCTCGCTTTCGAGCTGGCGGATGGCCGTTTCTTCAATGCGATCGTCCTCAAGCGGCACCCCCTCCTCCTGAGTAGCAGCTCCGCCTTTTTCCCGGAAGATAATGACGAACAGGTTTTCCTGCAGCTTTGAGAGGCGTATCGTAACCGTTTTCTTGTGGTCATCGCCGCCTGGCAGGCTTGCCCTGATCGCCACGGGCTTTCCTTCCTGGCCAACACGAAACAGGGCGCTGCGTACCCTTTTCCTGAGGGCTTCGGGCAGGAGCGCCAGCAGATTCAGGGTCGGAACTCCTCGCGGCTGGCGGAGATACCTGTTGGTCGGGCCGTTGTGATAGAGGACGTCATAGTTCTGGTCGATGGCGATTGCCGCGGGAGCGAATTCTTCGAGCAGGAACTCCTGCACGGGCCCGATAAACGGCTGGCGTTCCGGGCAGGGCGCTGTGGGCGCCGGCGGCCCTGCGGTCCGTTCCGCGGCATAGGGAACGGGCAGAGGCAGACGCGATGCGGGATTGGTCTCGATCTTGCGGTAGACGCGGCACTGCTTGTGCCCGATCGACTTGAAGAGCTTGGTTTTCTTCCCCACCGTTTCCGCATTGCCAAGAAAGAGGTACCCGCCGTCCTTGAGCGCATAATGAAAGAGAGTGATGCATTTTTCCTGGGCATCCGGCTCCAGGTAGATCATGAAATTGCGGCAGATGATGAGATCGAGCCGAGAGAAGGGAGGATCAGTCAGAAGGTCATGCCGGGCAAATACCACCCGTTCCCTGATTTCCTTGTTGACGATGAGTGCCTGACCATCTTCGGTTGGGGAAAAGTACTTCTGCAGGTACTCCTCGGGCACATCGACCGAGATACTTGCAGGATACCTCCCTTCACGGGCCTTTTCGAGCGCCGCGTTGTTTACGTCGGTTGCAAAAACCATGATTTCCCTTTTTCTTTCAGCCTGGGAGAGCTCATGGGCGAGCATCATGGTGATGGAGAACGCCTCTTCCCCGGTGGCGGTGGCAGGCGTCCAGACTCGCACCGGCCGACCGGTGTCCTCCCCTACCAGCTTTCGGACCACTTGATTGTTCAGGGCCTTCCATGCCACCCGGTCCCTAAAAAAGGAGGTGACGCCGATCAAAAGGTCCGAGGTTAGCGCTACCGCCTCAGCGTCACGCGTCGTGGCGAGATCCAGATAATCCTGGACGGTCGAAACGCCGTGAAGGAACATGCGTCTCTTAATTCTTCGGGAAAGCACGCTTTTCTTGTAATGGGTGAATCGCGACCCGGTCTTTTCAAGAAGCATCCTGAAAAGGGCATCATACTCTTTCGAGGTGATCGTCGGCTCCTTGGCAGTGACCGCGCCCCTGGTCACGACCTTCTGGATTTCCCGAGCGATCTCCTGGGGAGGAAGCACCGCATCGGCATGGCCGGCGGCGATAGCAGCAAGCGGCATGCTGGAAAACTCCGCGGTTGCCGGCTCCTGGACGAACACGGTTCCACCGGCGTCTCGGATCGCCATGCTACCCCGGGCTCCATCCGTGCCCGCGCCGGAAAAGATCACCGCGACCCCGTGATCCGCCGCATCCTTGGCAAGCGAGGCGAAGAATTCGTCGATCGGAAGATGAATGAGCCCCTTGGGGTGCTGAGTCAGGTGGAAGACGCCTTTACTGATGCGGGCCTCTTGGCCTGGCGGACAGAGGTAGAGTTTTCCGGGGAGTGCCCTCAGACCGTCGGAGATTTCCTCGATTGCCAGCGAGGGGTTCTTGGCGCTCAGAAGCTCGGAAAGCAGGCTCTTGTGTTTTGCGGAAAGGTGCTGGATGAAGACCATGGCAAAATCGAATTCCTGCGGGAGCGCGGCGATAAAGCTCTGGAGCGGGTCCAGGCCGCCGGCTGAGGCGCCGATGCCGACGACCCAGGAAGGGTTCGTCGATTGAGAGTGGTCCGTCATTCAAATTCTCCGCTGAAAAATCTTGGGCCGCCTGAGCCGCGAACAACTTGCAGCCGTTTGCCAGGGGCCTGAAAAGCAGTATAGCAAGGATCTCGACAAAGTCTAGTATACCGGCGACCTGCCTCACCCCTTCTCCTGGATGCCTCGAGGCCATGGTGAGCTCTCTGGTTTGATTTCTGAAAAAGGCCTTTCGTATACTGAGATCAGAAGGATTCCTCAGTATTGAACCCAGCAGACAAGGAGATCCCATCATGCCTGAATTCACCACCCCGTTTGCAGGAAACAAGTTCGACCGCAAGCTCACCAAGGCCGAGCTGGTGCGGGCCATCCGTTTCTCGATCGCGGCCGAATACGAGGCCATCCAGCTCTACATGCAAATTGCCGAATCAATCGATGACGAATTGTCTCAGAAGGTCCTTGTAGACATCGCCAATGAAGAGCGAGAGCATGCCGGTGAATTTCTGAGACTTCTGCGCTGCTTGGAGCCTGATGAGGAAAAGTTCTACCAGCACGGTTACGAGGAAGTGGAGGAGATGATGGAGGGGCTTGAAGTCTGATTTATTCCTAAACACCGCATGCATCGGTGTTCGGGTTCGGTATTATGTTTTTCGGTAAAGAGAGTAAAGCAAGGATGGCATCAAAAAGGTCCTGTTAAAGTGCAAATCTAATCGATTCATTATCCCGCAGCGAGCACCTGGAAGCTTCTAAAAAGAATTTGCCTCATCTAATTTCAAGAAACACGAAGGTTCCCGATTCAATGCCCTGAACTGCGGGAGCGATAAAAACGAACGAAGACTACCAGGAAAAGGGCGCTCGCGGCGCCCACGGCATCGGCCGCCCAATCCTGCAAGTCGGCAGAGCGGCCGATATTCATCAACCCTTGCGCCCCTTCCAGCAAAATGCCGACCAAGAGAGCAATCGCCGCGGAAGCGGGCCAGCAGCGGCCAGAGCGAATCAAATGGCACAAACCAAGGCCGCCCAGGATGGTCATCAGGCCATAGGCTGCGCGTCTTCTTTCCCCCAGCCGCTTGGTGGCATCCCCCCTTCCCTGAAACCGAACCACCGGCCACTTGCGGCCGCTCACCAGCTGATAGCGCTCATCCGGCCAACCCAAAGCGATGACTGAGTAGACCGGCTCATCGACCGGGACGGCCACGGTCTTTTTGATGGCCGGATCTCGCTTCATGGCTTCCACCACGAAGCCGATCAAACAACTCCCCAGCCCAAGGGCATGGGCGGCAAGGAGGATGTTCTGGGTGGCCAGCAGCGCATCCTCCGCCGGACAACTCGCTCCGGGCCGGCTGCCTACCAGGATGGCCGCGGTGGCCCCGTGAAAGAGCCGGTCTTTCCCCTCTTCCCGCCACTCCAACAAAGCCGCGGCCGTGGTTTTGTAATGATCCCGGTAATAGCGGCCTAAAGCATCGCCGGCAAAAAACCGCGAATAAAGCCGGGCGAGCGGCCGAACGGCCAACCGATTGAGCCGTTCGAAATAGACCGCCACCTGCTCGCCAAGGGCCACCACCTCTTTCCGAGTCCCCAGGGCGGTGAAGGTCCATTTCTGACTGTTGGTGCCCGAAGGGGCGGTGATCCCAGCCCGGACCAGATCGGTGAGCAGCACTTTATCTACCGCACGCTGCAGGTAGTTGCGGCAGGAACGGCGGGAGCGCATGAGCTGCACCAGGAGGCCGGCTTCAAACCGGCCCGGAGGAAGCCATTTCTCCTCGGTCCGGAAGGTATCGAAGGCGCTGGCCTCTGCCGCCAAGGCCTTGACCCTGACGGCATCGGCCGGGCAGCCCGCGTGGCAGTGGCCGCAGGCCATGGAGCGGGTGCCGCTCACCACCGCCTTGCCGCTTTGCATGGATAGGGTTCCGGCCGGGCAGACCCGAACGCAGAGACCGCAGCCGATACAGCGTTCGGGATCGATCACGGTGGTCACTTCACTGCTCATACATCACCTTGGTATGGATACGAAAAGAATATTTTTTTATTTCAAAAGATTAAGAGGCGGTTCCGGTTGCCTCATCGACTTCTCTGCTATAACATAAATCCGTGGTGAGTGGTGAATCAATCGATTGATCCCATCTTTGGGAAAATGACGCCTCCATAATGCAATCCGTGGTCGAGCAGGAGAATTCGCCCAATAAGGCACATCGTCCTTCGCTCGCGGATGGCAACTGAAAATTTTCTCGGTTTAAAAAAGATTCCCGTTTGGTTAAGCTCCGGCCGTCCTTCAAGGAAGACCACACTGGTGGCACGCAGCCGAATACCACAGAAGCTGCCGAGAAAGGAGTTTGCACTGTTTGAGAGTTTGCAAACTCCGGGCAGGTTTGCTGACGCGCGGGGCATCCGCCGCAGGCGGACAAGAGCCGCGGCACCTTTTCTTTTTGATTCGTTTTCTTTGGGCAATCAAAGAAAATGAATGATTCCAATTCATTCACGTCCTTGGAGAAACCATGTCTGACCAGCTCAACGAGCAACTAGGCACCGAAAATGTCATCTGGAACCTGAACGATCTGTATAAGGGTCTCGACGATCCGGCCATCGAGGCGGACATCAAGCGCTGCGAGGCCACCGCCGGAGAGATTGAGCGTACATACAGCGGCAAGGTGAGCGATCTTGCGGCCTCCGAACTGCTCGCCCTGGTCAGCGGCCTGGAGAAGCTGGACGTGGCCATGGGCCGGCTCGGCACCTTCGCCTTCCTCAACTTCACCACTCAGACCAAATCCGCCCAGGCTGGCGCCTTTCTTCAGAAAATCAAGGAATTCGGTAGTCGGGTAGGCAAGCGGATCGTCTTCTTCGAGCTGGAGTGGAGCAAACTGGACGAGAAACGGGCCCGGGCTCTGCTCGCCGATCCGATTCTGACTCACTACCGCCATTATCTCGAAAGCCTCCGCCGCTATGCCCCCCACCTTCTTTCCAAAACCGAAGAGACCCTGCTCATCGAAATAGCGCCGGTGGGCCGCTCCTCCTGGACAACATTCTTCGAGAAGATCATGGGCCACCTCACCTTCGGGCCGAAGAAGCGGAGTGAGGAAGAGGTCTTGGCCGACCTCTACAACCCGGAGCGACAGGCGCGGAGTCAGGCGGCCGACGAGCTCACCGAGGGGCTCAAGAGCCAGCTCCACGTGCTCACCCATCTCTTCAACACACTGCTTGCCGACAAGATGATCGACGACCGGCTGCGAAGATATGGGAGCTGGATCAGCTCCATGAATCTCGCCAACGAACTGGAGGACCACACCGTGGAGGTGCTGGTCGATACCGTGACCTCCCGCTACGACATACCCCAGCGCTACTATCGCCTCAAGCAACAGCTGCTGGACCTGCCCGAGCTGGTTGATTACGACCGCTATGCCCCCCTGCCCCACTTGCCTACCGCCACCGTCTCCTGGAAGGAATGCCGGGAAATGGTCACCAAAGCCTTCCGCGGCTTTTCCCCGAAAATGGCCGAGATTGCCTCCTTTTTCTTCGACCGGCGCTGGATCCACGCACCGCTCCTCGAAGGCAAACGGGGCGGCGCCTTCGCCCACTCCTGCATCCCGGAGGTGCACCCTTACGTGATGGTGAACTACACAGGCAACGTCCGGGACCTTTCAACCGTAGCCCATGAGCTCGGCCACGGCGTCCACCAGTACCTGGCAGCCGAGCGCGGCTACTTCAACAGCCACACCCCCCTGGTGCTGGCCGAAACCGCCTCGGTCTTCGGCGAGTTGCTCCTGTTCAATCACCAACTCGGGCTGCTTCAAGACGAGGCCGAGCGGAAAGCCTTCATCTGCCAGAAGCTCGAATCGATCTTCGCCACAGTCTTCCGCCAGGTCTCCATGAACCGCTTTGAGGACCGGGTCCACAATGCCCGGCGGGAGCAAGGTGAGCTGGCGAACGAGCAGATCTCCGAGTATTGGCTCGAAACCCAGCGGGCCATGTTCGCCGACAGCGTCACTCTGCGCGATGATTACGCGGTGTGGTGGTCCTACATCCCCCATTTTTTGAGCACACCGGGATACGTATACTCTTACGCCTTCGGTGAGCTGCTGGTGTTAGCCCTGTACAATCTCTACCAGCAGAACAGCAAGGATTTCGTGCCTCAGTTTATCCAGCTGCTTTCTTCGGGAGGCAGCGAGTCCCCATACGAGTTGCTCAAGCCCTTCGGGGTCGACCTCAACGACCCCGCCTTTTGGCAGGGCGGCATGCGGATCCTCGATGAGATGCTGAGCTGGGTGGAATAGATAGCGATCAGCCATCAATAAGCAGCGCTCAGCAAGGAGCGAAAACCGGACCGAATGAAGTCCGAGTAATTCTCCACTCACTCTCTTGATTTCAATTGACATCCTTTTCCCGGCCGGCGGATAATCGAAATAAAACCGGTTCACTCCTGTTAGCCTCGAGCAGGCTTTCAGCGCACGAATTCGGGAAGGAAGTACGATCGGGATGCATGGGGAGAGGTGAAAGCGCCCGAACAAGGAAAATGAATGGATAAAACGATAGAATACTACGAACGCCTGTGCCAGCTGCATCATAAAGATCCGCGGCAATTCGAGGAGGAGCGCCTTCGACTCATCCGCGATACCATCGAGAGCTTCGACTGCAAACATCGCCGAAAGGCTTATGGCTTACAGTTCAGGATTGACAGTCAACTGCGCCGATACAGCGATCCGGTTATGCGGATGAACAAAATGGTCGAGATCTTCTGGGAAGGGGTTCACGATTTCCGGGAAGTGATGAGCGATCCGGGCGGGTATCTCAACCGCCGGCGCAACAACGCAGCCAAAATCCTTCCTTTCCAGCGACGCGGGAAGATTCTCGAGACCTGAGAAGGAATCGCCCGTCGACACCACCATCTCCTTTTCCGGCACCGATAAGTGGAGGCCCTCTCCGGAAGGCCTCGGCGCCCCTTGACCTCCCAGCTCTTTCTACCAGAACAGATTACGAAGGCCACCCTTCTTCGAGAGCTTGCTGCGGAGCATGCTTCGGCGGCTCCTTGCTCCGCCCTGTCGGTTTCTTGTTCTCCGTCATCCTCCTCATTTTTGCTGCTCTTCCAGCTTCTGCTGCAACTGCTCCATGGCGCGGCCGAACGCTTCCCAATCGCCTTTTTTTAGGGCTTCCTGGGCACGGCGCATGCTCTTCCGCAGCTCCGAGGCCATCGGCGATTTCGGGGCTGCTTCTGGAGCGGCCGCGGCTGGCGCCTTTGGCAGCACTCCGAAGACGGCGCGGACGGCCTCTGCCAGGGTAGGCTCCATGGCCACCCGGTCGCCATAGGCCACGATCACTCGCCGCAACTGGGGAAGGTTGGTTTCCTCGGCAATAAGGTAGACCGGTTCCACGTAGAGAAAGGAATGATCGATGGGGATAACCAACAGGTTGCCGCGAATCACTCGGGAACCGCGCTGGTCCCAAAGGGAAAGCTGGCTCGAGATTTTGGCATCCTGGTCGATCATGGCCTCGATCTGCATGGGTCCGTAAATAAGGCGCTCCTTGGGCAGCTTGTAGACGACCATCTCCCCATACCCCGGAAAATCGCAGCGGGCGGCGAGCCAGGCGATCATGTTGTTGCGGCCGCTCGGGGTGAGAGGGGTCATCAGCAGGAATTCGAGCCGGTCAGATTCCGGCAGTCTGATCAGGATGTAATAGGGCTCCATGGGAATAGCTCTGCCCGCATACTTTTCCCTGGAAAAGGTCCAGAGGTCCTCGTTGTTGTAAAAAACCTGGGGGATGGTCATGTGGTAGCGATTGTATTTTGCCACCTGCACCATGAAGAGATCGGACGGATAGCGCAGGTGGGGCTTGAGTCCCGCCGGCAGGGCCGCCAGATCTTTGAACAGCTTCGGAAAGGCAGCGCGGTAGACTTGGAATACCGGATCCTTCGGGTCAATGATGTAAAAATCGACCGAGCCGTTATAGGCGTCCATCACCGCCTTCACCGAATTGCGAATGTAGTTGAAGGAATGACGGTACGGCTCGGAGTAAGGAAAAGTCGATGAAGTGGTGTAGAGATCCTGAATCCAGAAAAGCCGTCCCTTTTTGCCCAGCACGATATAGGGATCGCTGTCGAGTCGGAAGAAAGGGGCGATCCGCCGGATGCGATCCTGGACGCGATGCCAGATCTGAATCCGGCTTTCCGGCCGGATATAACCGGAGAGGATGATGTTGACATCAGAAAGCTCCCAGGCGAACATCGCCTTCTTCCACCAGGAATCGAGAAGCACCCCGCCCCTTCCCTGGTAATGGGTATAGACATTCTGGTCGCCTTTGGGGTAGTCGAGCTCCTTGGCCTTGGAATTAACGATTTTGTAGACAGGCAGGTTTTCGCCGTAATAGATGGCCGGTTGTTTGACCTGGAGGCCCTCGGTGGCCACCGGCGGCACGTCCTTGATGAGATAGTCGGGGACCCCTTCGGCGCCCTCCTGAGAGGCGAGACTCATCACGATTCCGTAGCCGTGGGTGAACTGCAGAATGCGGTTGACCCAGGTGTTGGTCCGCCCCGGCAGTTCCTGGCTCAGCTCCCGGGCTGACGCCATCACCTGTCGGTAGCTGCCGTCCCCGAGGTGATAGCGCTCCACGTCCACCTCGTAGAATTGGTAGTAAAGCCTGATTTCCTGCATCTGCCGGTAGGTCTCGAGCAGGGGACGCCAGTCCCACAATCGGACGTTGCTGATGGTCGGCTTATCGGCCTGCACTTGTTTCCTTCTCCAGCTCGTTAGGCACGACCATGAAGGACTGCACCACCACGGGCACCACCTTGAGGGCCAAAATGCCGGCCAGAACGTAGCCGCCGATGCCGAGCAGCGACAGTAGCGGCTTGCGATAAAAGGCGTCGAACGCGATCAGCACTGCCAGGAGCAGGGAAGCGATAATCATGAACCAGAGTCCGATCCGCACCACATGCAGATCAGTCCAGCCAGCGCCGTAAACTGCGCCATCTTGCGAGAAAAGCAGCTGGAAACGGTCGAGATAGTAGCCCCAGGACCAGGCGAAGAGAAAGATGAAAAAGCAGAAGCTCGCCTGGCGAAAGCCGCGATGCCGCCGCCGCAGCACCTCTCGTATCTCTCCTTCGTTGAGAAGGAAAATGAGGCCCAGAATCAACCCGAAGACCAGGAAAGCGAGGAGAGCGGCATTGTTCTGGAGGAGCTCGTAAAATGGCAACTTAAAGAGGTAAAAACCTAGATCTTTGCTGTAGACCGGGTCGGTCCGGCCGAACGGGACGCGCCAGATGAAGCGCGGGGCGGCGTCCCAGCTTTCGGCCAGGGCGATGCCGAAAAACAGCCCGGCCACTCCGGAGACGATCCAGACCAACCGATTGAAAAGTCCCGGAGGGACGGCGAGTTGCTGCTCGCCGAACACCACGATCTCCTTGCTTGTCGATATTTGCGGGAAATAGGGCCGCAAGAAGAAGCGCAGATTGAAGAAGAGGTAGAAGAAGGCAATGCCGAACCCGGTCCCGAACAAAGCCAACTTGAGAAACAGCAGCCGCCAGAAGACGCTTTCATAACCGAGTTGCCGCATCCAGAGCCATTCGACGATCCGGTCGGCAAAAGCCCCCAGCAGAACCAGGATGGCAACCGCCGCCAGGATGGAAATCCAGATGATCTTCCGGCCGGCGGCTCCTTGCATCTCTTTCACCCTTCCCTGCCCCTCCTTACCTGGGAAACGGGAGCTTTCTTTACCCCCTTCGACAACCTTAATTCCCCGGTTCCCCTCTCCCTCAGGGAGAGGGCCAGGGTGAGGGCGGTTCCTTTGAGCCCCTTCGTCCCGATTATAGGGTGGTTACCCCCGGGCCTCGATTTTCTCCACCCGCGCGCAGATCTGCTGGAAATACCGCTCGGTATCATCCCGCTGGCACAGCTCGGTGCCGGGGGAAGTCAGGGCAGCGGTGCCGGCGGCCATGCCCAGGCAGAACGCCTCGCGGAGCGACCAATCGCGCACCAGCCCCAAGGTAAGACCGGCCACGAAACTGTCGCCGGCCCCGACCGCGCTGCTCACCTCTACTTTCAAGGCGGGCAAGCGGATGGTGATGTTTTTGGAGACCAGCAGCGCCCCTTCCGCCCCGAGGGTCAAAGCTACGACCTCGGCCGCTCCCTTGTCGATCAATTCGAGGCAGGCCTCCTCCTGGGCGGCCGGCTGCTCCAAGTTCTCGTCCACTAATTCCGCCAATTCCTCAAGGTTAGGCTTTACCAGGTAGACCCCTTCCTTGAGGGCGATGCGCAAAGGCTCACCCGAGGTGTCCAGGATAAGCCGGGCTTCGCTTTCTTTCAGGGCGACGGCTAGCCGGGCGTAGAAATCATCGGGAACCCCGCGCGGCAGGCTGCCGCTGGCCACCACGTATTCGGGAACGGGATGAAGATGGGTGATTCTCTCCAAGCAGCTTTCCCATTCCTCGACGGTCAGGATCGGACCGGGCAGCACGAAGCGGTACTGCTGTCCGGTGGCGATCTCGTTGATGGAGAAACTTTCCCGAGTCAGAGACTTGAATTCGATGTGATGAAATTCGATGCCCTGGCGGCGTAGAATTTCCTTAAGAAAAAGGCCGGTGGGGCCACCGGCGGGGAAAACGGCGACCACCGTTCCTCCGAGCTCGTGAAAAGCCCGAGCCACGTTGATCCCTCCCCCGCCTGGATCGCGGCGGGGATGATCGCAGCGCAGCTTGCGGGTGTGCAGGACCTTCTCCACCGCCATGGTCAAATCGACGGAAGGATTCATGGTCAAGGAAGCAATCCGTTTCATCTCGCCTTCCTTTTAAAGGGGAAAATCCGGGGGCAATTCGATCCTCACGCCGGCACCTCCTCGACAGCCCTTTCTTCCTCCGGCTCCGCTTCCCCAGCCGGGGGCTCCCCCCGTTCAGCCGCTGCCACCTCCTTCTTCACCGCGAGGAAGCTGTCCGGGCTCACCGAGATCGAGTCGATGCCCTCCTTCACCAGGAAGCGGGCGAAGCTCGGACGGTCGCTCGGCGCCTGGCCGCAGATGCCGATCTTGCAACCCTTTTCATGGGCCAACCTAATTGCTTCCGCGATCATCTTCTTGACCGCCTTGTGCTCTTCGTTGAAGAGGTCCGCCAGCTCTTCGGAATCGCGGTCGATGCCCAGGGTGAGCTGGGTGAGGTCGTTGCTGCCAATGGAAAAACCGTCGAAGCGGTCGGCAAAATCCTCAGCCACCACTACATTGGCCGGGATCTCACACATCACGTAAAGCTCCAGGCCATTTTCGCCCCGGCGCAGGCCGTGCGCGGCCATGGCCTCGAGCACCCGGTCCGCTTCCTCCGGGGTGCGGCAAAAGGGAATCATGACCAGGACGTTTTTCAGGCCGATCTCCTCCCGCACTTTTTTGATGGCCCGGCACTCCAGGGCAAACCCCTCCCGGTAGCCCTTCTTGTAATAACGGGATGCGCCGCGCCAGCCGATCATCGGGTTGCTCTCGACCGGTTCGAACTGTCGGCCGCCCAGAAGATCGGCATACTCATTGGTCTTGAAATCGCTCAGCCGAACGATTACCGGCTTCGGGTACTGGGGGGCAGCAATCATGGCAATGCCGTGGGCCAGTCCTTCCACGAAGTACTCGGTGCGGTCATGGTATGCCCGGGTGAGTTTTCGGATCCGATGTTTGGCCGCGTAATCCTTCAGCTCGTCAAAGTGGATCAGGGCCATGGGATGGACCTTGAGCAGGTTGTTGATAATGAATTCCATGCGAGCCAGCCCAACTCCTTCGCTGGGCAGCTGCCACCAGCGCAATGCGGCGGCCGGATTGGCCATGTTGATCATCACCCGGGTTCTGGTCTCGGGGATTTCATCGAGAGAGATGTCCTTCACCTCGTATTCGGCGATCCCTTCATAGACGAAGCCCTGTTCGCCCTCGGCACAGGAGACCGTCACTGTTTGACCATTTTTAAGCTCGCTGCTGGCATTGCCGATGCCCACAATGGCGGGCAGACCGAGCTCTCGGCTGACGATGGCGGCATGCGAGGTGCGGCCGCCGTAATCGGTGAGAATGGCTGCTGCCTTCTTCATGATGGGCACCCAGTCGGGATCGGTCATCCGGGTGACCAGCACCGCACCGTCCTGGAATTTGTTGATCTCCCTGGCGCTGTCGAGCTTGATCACCTTGCCGGCGGCAACCGCCTCGCCGATGCTCAGCCCCGTGACCAGAAGCCGCCCCTTCTTCCGCAGCCAGTAATGCTTCAGGGTTTCGGTCGTCCGCCGGGACTGGACCGTTTCCGGACGGGCCTGGACGATGAACAGCTCGTCGGTCTTCCCATCCCTCGCCCATTCGATATCCATGGGCCTGCCGTAATGCTCCTCGATGGCGACGGCCCAGCGCCCGAGCTGGATAATCTCATCGTCGCCGAGCACGAAGGCATCCCGCTCCTTCTGCGGCGTCTTCTGCAGACGGGTGCTTCGTCCTCTCCGGCCGTAAACCATCTTTTTTTCTTTGCCGCCCAGGACTTTCTTGATAACGGGCCGGAACGGTTCGCGCTCCAGAAGCGGTTTAAAAACCATGTATTCGTCAGGATCGACCATGCCCTGGACCACGGTTTCCCCCAGGCCCCAACCGGCGTTGATGAGCACAACCTGTGGAAAACCGGTTTCAGTGTCGATTGAGAACATCACCCCGGCGCCCCCCAGGTCGGAATGCACCATCTTCTGGATTCCGATGGAAAGGGCCACCTTCATGTGGTCGAAATTATTGTTCTCCCGGTAGGTGATGGCCCGGTCAGTGAACAAGGAGGCGTAGCAGCGGCAGCAGGCCCCGAGCAGCTCCTCTTCGCCGACGATGTTGAGAAAGGTCTCCTGCTGGCCGGCAAAACTCGCTTGCGGAAGATCCTCGGCCGTGGCGCTGCTGCGCACTGCCACGGCAGGGTTCTCGCTGCCGAGCCTGCGACCGAGTTCCCGGTATGCCTCCCGAGCCGCTGCGGCCAGCTCGGCGGGCAGCTCCGCCTTCTCGATCATTTCCCTAATGGCGGTGCCTGCCTCGTCGAGCGGTGATTCGCCGCTACGGTAAAAGGCAAGCTGAGCGGAGATCTCGTCCTTCAGATCATTGGCCTCCAGAAAATACCAGTAGGCTCGGGCGGTGATGGCGAAGCCTTCGGGAACCCGGATTCCCTTCTCCCGAAGGGTGCCGATCATTTCACCCAGGGAGGCATTCTTACCCCCGACGAGATTGACGTCACCGGAGCCGAGATCCTCGAACCGGATCACGAGTTGGTTGTTGGCCATGTTGTTTTCCTCCTTCCTGCAGCGTATCGGCGAACAAGTTGGAGAGGCGCGAAGCCGAGAGAAAAGTGCAAGAGATCACAGCGAAAACTCCAGGGTGTCGCCGCCGTGCAGGATATGGATTTTGTCCTTGAACCCGATCCGGACCGGCTCCACCTCGCACTGGCGGGCAACGACGGTCAGGCGGTCGGTGCTGACATGGATGTCCAGGGCATGGCCCCGGTAGCGGAGCCGCATGCGCAGGCAGTTGAACTCCTCGGGAAGACTGGGATTGAACCAGAGGGCGTCGCCTCTCAGCTCGATCCCGGTATAGCCGCGTTTGATGAGATCGACGGTGCCGGCCATGGCTCCGAGATGGATGCCTTCGGGGGTGGTGCCGCCCTGAACGTCCCGCAGATCGCTGGGCAGTGCCTCGGTGAACTGGCGCCAGGAACCGGGCCGGTCTGAGCGGGCCAGTACCCAGGAATGGACGATCCGGCTCAAGGTAGAGCCGTGAGACGTGCGGTTGATGTAATAGTCGATATTTTTGGGGATGGTTTCGTATTCGAAGGGATAGCCCAGTCGGCGGAACAGCCGGCTCAACTCTTCTGAGGAAAACAGGTAGAAGAGCATCAGCACGTCGGCCTGTTTGGAGGCCTTGTAATTATTGGGGCTGTCGTTTTCCGCTTCCAAGATGCGGTCGAGCCGCTGGATATCGCCATATTTCTCCCGGTAGCCCTCCCAGTCGAATTCCTGAAGCTGCTCATAGCCCTCAAATTGACTGATGATGCCGTCTTCATGGAAAACCACCCGCATCTTAGTGCTCACCTCTCGCCAGCGGTTCATCTCCTCCGGCCGGAGATCCAACCGTTCGCAAAGCTCCTGGCGCCGATCATGGGCGAGCAGATCCAGCACCTGCAGGGCGCAGTCCAGCACCCATACGGCCATGATATTGGTGTAGGAGTTGTTGTTGAGCCCCGGCTCTTCGGCATCCGGATAATGGTCGTGATATTCGTCGGGGCCCATGACTCCGAGAATTTCGTACTTGTCCAGCTTGGGATTGTACGTGGCGATGGTGGCCCAGAAACGGGCGATCTCGAGAATCATCTCCGCGCCGTAAAAGGAGAGAAATTCCATGTCGTGGGTCACCTGGTAATACTGCCAGATGTTGTAGGCGATGGTGGCGTTGACGTGACGCTGGAGACGGGTGTTGTCGGGGATCCAGCGGCCTGACTTCGGATTGAGGTGGAGCGACTGGCTCTCCTCCCGGCCGCTGCTGCCGCTTTGCCATGGGTACATGGCCCCCCGGAAACCGGAGCTGCTTGCCGCCTCCTGGGCCTCGCCCAGACGGCGATAGCGGTACTGCATGAGGGAGCGTGTGATCTCGGGAACCCGGAAATTGAGCAGGGGAAAGATGAACATTTCATCCCAGAAAATGTGGCCCCGATAGGCTTCGCCGTGCCAGCCCCGAGCCGGAATTCCCGCATCCAGGTCCATGGTGTTCAGGGAGGCGGTCTGCAGCAAGTGAAAGACGTGCAGCCGAAGGATCATTGCGATTTCACGGGTTTCGGCCGGATCCTCGAACTCGATCTCGATATCGAACAGGCGCCAGAGGTGCTCCCACGCTTGGGTATGACTGGCGAGCAGCTCGGTGAAACTGCCGGCCCGGCGGCTGGCTTTTGCGGCCTCCAGACCGCATTCGGAGATGGCCCGGTCATCGGAGGTGAACATGG
The DNA here is from genome assembly GCA_037379765.1 of Deltaproteobacteria bacterium. Classification (GTDB taxonomy): domain Bacteria; phylum Desulfobacterota; class Desulfobulbia; order Desulfobulbales; family UBA5123; genus JAJYKH01. The sequence goes on along the minus strand of JARRJE010000003.1, from coordinate 9,395 downwards.
CAACGACCTTCTCGATGCGCAGCTCCTGGCCTTGCTCGATCTCCGCATGGAACCGCTGGGCAACATAGCGAGGCTCGGTGGTCGGCGATCTTTCCAAGCTCAGGAGATGGTCTCCTCTAAAAATGAGGGTCCTGGCGGTTTGGGCCAGATAAAGCTTCGACTGCCTGGTCTGGACTTTGAGAAAGATGGTCTCCTCATCGAGCTCGTTTTGTACCACGGTATCCAGATGGTGGTTATCCAACTGGCGGTAGCGCTCCACCCCGTCGTTGACCACACGTCCGTCCAGGGCGGTACGGAATTCGATGGGACCGGACCAGTTTTCCGCTGTGATGCTCATTTCGAGAGCTGCATAATGGGGAAAACGCATGTGGACCAGGCGGCGGCTGCGGAGAAGGGTGATCCGGCCCTTTCCATCCCGAAAGCGGATGGTGTGGAACAGGATGCCCTGCTTCATGTCGAGCACCTGCTCATAGGAGAGGAGATCGAACTTCATCAGGTCGAACCAACCCTCGCCATTGATCCGGAAGTTAAGGGACAGCCAATTGGGAAAATTGACCAGATCCTCGTTTTCTATCACCCGGCCGGCGATTTCGGTCTGCAGCCGATTGTAGCCCCCCGCCAGATAGGTGCCGGGGTAGTGGATCTGGTCAGCCACAGCCTCGGGTCGGGCACCGCGGGTGGCGAAATAACCGTTGCCCAGAGTGCAGAGGGCCTCACGCAGACCCTGCTGCTCCGGTTTGAAGCCTTGGTAAGCAAGGGTCCAAGAATCGAATTTGGCCTGCTCAGAGTCGCCTGATCTCTGCGGACGGGCGGAAGGGGCCTCCATCAGTTTGGTTCCTCGGGGCAATCGAGTCCAGCTTCATCGCGTGTGTTCATCATTCCTTCCTATAAATCGGTTTCACGTAACGAGCGATTCGTCTCAGCTCCCCCTGCGCCAGGTCCTTCGGAGAGTCAGCCGCCTATCAGAGCTCTCATTCTTCCGCCTTTTGCTCCAGGTGGCCGGCCAGCTTCTCGAGAAAAGTCCGCACTTGGCCGGTATCGTCCAGGGCATACCGGGCGGCGGTGGGCCGCTCGCCGTCCCTGACCACGATGCCCAATCCTCGGCTCTGCAGCTCCCGAAAGGCGTCCTCGTCGGTGAGGTCATCGCCCAGGTAGACTGGAAGCACCTCGGGGCGGTCCAGATCAAGACGGTCCAAAAGCCAGGCGATGGCCCTCCCCTTGTCCCATTCGATATCCGGCCTCAGCTCGAGAATCTTTTTGCCGCCCGATTTCTTCAATCCGGAATGGCCGGCGAGGACTTCATCGACCGCTGGCTCCACTTGGGAGGCAGCGTCATCGGTCGCCTCCCGGAAATGGACGGCCAGCGCGAATTTCTTGTGCTCGACCCAGACCCCGTTCAATCCGGCGACCCGGCTTTCGAGCTCCCGGCCGGCCTTTTCGAGAGCAGGAAGCGCGTTCTCGCCCTTCTGGAGAGCGAAACCGCCACCGGGGCCGGCGATGTCGAACCCATGGCTGCCGGCGTAATAGATTCCATCGAGTTGAACCATATTGCGAATGTCAGTCAGGTCGCGGCCGCTGATCAACGCCACGGTAGTTTGGGCCGCCAATCGGCGGATGGCCAAGCGCATGCTCTGGGAGATCACTGCCTCCCGGGGATGGCGGACGATCGGTGTCAGGGTGCCGTCGTAATCAAGAAATACCACCGGCCGCCGGTTCTCGATCATGGCGGAAACGGCGGTAAAGCGGTCGAGAGCGGAAGCAAGGGCCGCGGTGCTGAACATCGTCGGCAGCAACTCTCCTTCGCTGCCGATCTCAGCCAGATCAGTTACCGCCAGGTCGGCTCCTGACCGAAGCAGCTCAGCTCGATTCCCTTCCCGGGCCACCCCGATCACCAGGCCGAAACCGCCGCGGCTGCCCGCTTCGACGCCGGCACGTGCGTCCTCTACTACCACTGCCCGGCCCGGCTCGACGCCAAGCGCCTCGGCGGCCATCAGATACATGTCCGGTGCCGGTTTGCCGGGAAGCCGGATGCTCTCGAGATCGACGCCGTCCACCTTGGCATCAAAACAATCGTCGATGCCGGCGGCACGGATTACGGTGAGGGCGTTCTTGCTCGAGGAAACGAGGCCGATCTTGAAGCCCTGCCCGCGCAGCGCTTCGATCAGCCGGATGCTCGAGGCGTAAACTTCGGGTTTCTTTTTCTTCAGCTCTTCGCGGAAATAGAGATTCTTACAATTTCCCAGGCCGACGACCGTTTCCTTCTCCGGCGGATCGTCCGGTTCACCATAGGGCAGGGAGACCCCTCTGGACTCGAGAAAGCTCTCTACCCCGTCGTAGCGCGGCTTGCCGTCGACATAGTCGAGATAATCCTTTTCGGTGAAGGGTTTGAACTCTTCGCCCTCTTTCTCGGCCCGTCGCCGCAGCCATTCATCGAACAACCTCTTCCAGGCAGCGAAATGAATGGAGGCCGTCCGGGTCACCACTCCGTCCAAGTCGAAAATTACCCCATCGTAGGTCTCCCTCGACAGCGTGTAGGCAGGTGGCCGTACTCCGGTCGCTGTTTGGTCCAAGGTCCTGACATCCTTTTTTTATATTTGACGATATTTTCCAGTCAATATCATATCACAAAACATTGAAGAGTCTTAAACCGACCGCTTGGTCAAGCCGTTTCGGCTGCTTCCGGTGGAAACAGATCAAAGGCGGCGCCATCGATTCTGGTCCGGGCAAAAGTGCGGCGTCAGCACCGGGAATAGGAACCCGATGACTCGGAAAATGCAATATCATCGTAAATGGAACCAGCGAGAGGGAATGGCGCATCCCCATTTCGGAACATATCCGGTTTGTCCTTTCATGGTAGGTGATCCGAATCCGGTCAGTCAAATAACCGGTCAGTCAAATAATCGGATCGGTTCCGACGCCCACCGCAGCGGTCGATTTTGGATGCCTGATTTGACAGCTTTCTTCTCCGCCGCTTATATTGGAAAGAAGCAATCATTTCATTGATAATGCAAGGATATCGAAGCGTTCGCGGGAGAACCCAGCGACCAACCGCCGGCTCAAAGACAGTCCCTCTCGGGAGGATTGCCAACCGTTCGCTTTTTTGTCGCCCTTCCGCCTATCATTAGATGAGCGCTGTATCGTTGCCCCGGCAGATCCCCGAGCGGAGAAACTGCCATGATCGTCCCGGGAATTTTCTTTTCCTTCGCCATTGCCCTGGTGCTGAGCCTGGTGTTCGCCGCGGTCATCCGCCGCCGCGGCCCACGGGTCGGTTTCTTCTGGTTCTTCCTGCTCATCTTCCTGGCAACTTGGGCCATCGGTGTTTGGGTGCAGCCTTTCGGGCCCTCCCTCTGGGGAGGCTACTGGCTCCCCTTCCTGATCGCCGGTTTCATCGTAGCTTTACTTGCCACCCTCAATGCTTTACGGCAAGCTCCAGACGAACCCTTTCTCCACCTCGGACGAGAAGAACAGCTCTCCCGCAACGAAACCGTAGCTCTCCTTGAGGAGCTTCGTCGCAAAAGAGAAGCCAGACAGCTGACGTATATCACGGTGAGCGTTTTCTTCTGGCTTCTCCTGGTCCTCCTGCTCGCCGTCATTCTGGGCCGCTATCTCCTCGGCTGAGTCTGTGAGGGAAAGAAGGCATGGATAAAAAATTCCCGCCTCCCAATAGGGGAAGAAACAAGCCGGATGCCAAATGGCTGAGCAAAGGTCCCGACTGGATCGTCATCATCGTCATCGCGATCATCTGGATTTTTCTTCTCTATAAGCTCGGGATGCTGTCGCTGGGCGGCAACTTCAGCATTCCGTATACCACCTTCAAGGAACAGCTGCGCCTCGGCAAGGTGGTGGAGATCACCGTGAAGGGCGATCGAATCAGCGGCATCTTCACAGAACCGATCGCCGTCGACGGTGCCCCGCCAACTCCCGATCGGGAAAAGGGCGAGGAAAAGGCGGCAGGGGGAAGGATGGGCATCAAGAGGTTTAAGACGGTGGTGCCCTCCTTTGGCGACGAGGAGCTAATGCCCCTGCTCGAGGAAAAGAATGTGGTGATCAACACCAAGGCACAGCAAGGCTGGCTGGCCGGGCTGCTGATCTATCTGCTGCCCTTGCTTCTCATCGGCGGTCTTTTCCTGTATATGGGCAGAAAATTGCAGGAGCGCATGGGCATGGCCGGCAAAGGGCCGCTCAGTCTCGGTCAGTCCAGGGCCAAGCTGTACAACAGGGAAACCGCCGGGATCACCTTCGATGATGTGGCCGGACTCGAGAGCTCCAAAATGGAACTGCGTGAAATCATAGAGTTTCTTAAAGACCCAGAAAAATTTCGTCGTCTCGGCGCGCAGCTCCCCAAGGGTGTTCTACTGGTGGGCCCGCCCGGAACCGGCAAGACTCTGATGGCCAGGGCCTCGGCAGGCGAGGCCAACGTCCCATTTTTCAGCATCAGCGCCTCGGAGTTTATTGAAGTGTTTGTGGGCGTGGGGGCCTCCCGGGTGCGGGACATGTTTGCCCATGCCAAGGAGGAAGCACCCTGCATCATCTTCATCGACGAACTGGACGCCATCGGCCAGGTCCGGTGCGCTGGCATCGGCGGCGGTCATGACGAACGGGAGCAGACCCTGGACCAGATACTCGCGGAAATGGACGGCTTTACCCCTAACGAATCGGTGGTGGTGATGGCAGCTACCAACCGGCCGGACGTGCTCGATCCGGCGTTGATCCGGCCGGGCCGCTTCGACCGGCAGGTGCAGCTCGGCCTACCCCATAAAAAGGCCCGACGTCAGATCCTGGACGTGCACACCAGGAAGGTGCCGCTGGCCACCGATGTGGATCTCGACGCCGTGGCCGCTCGCACCGTGGGCTTTTCCGGCGCCGATTTGCACAACCTGGTCAACGAGGCGGCGCTGCTCGCCGCCCGCAAAGGCAAAGCCAGGGTGGAGACGGAAGACTTCGACCAAGGCCGGGACAAGATCATCATGGGCCTTGAGCGGGAAAACTTCATGAACGACGAGGAAAAGCGGGCCATTGCTTACCACGAAGCGGGGCATGCCCTGGTGGCCAAGCTGCTTCCCGGAGCTGACCCCATCAAGAAAGTGTCCATTGTTCCCCGCGGCCGAGCCCTGGGCGCGACCGAGCAGGTGCTCGATGAGGACCGCAGCAATATCACCCGCAGCTACCTGCTCGATCTCATCACGGTGATGCTGGGCGGACGGGCTGCCGACCGGTTGGTTTACAACGAATCGACCGCCGGTGCCAGCGACGATCTCAGGAAGACGACCCAGCTCGTCCGTAAAATGGTCTGTCAGTGGGGCATGAGCGACACGGTGGGGCCGATCGTCCTCATCATTGGCGACACCCACCCTTTTCTGGGACGGGAAATCAGCGAGCCCAAGAATTTCAGCGAACACACCTCCCGCCTGGTGGATGAGGAGATCCGGCGGATCACCAAGGAGATGGAGGGCAGGGCCGAGCAACTGCTGCGAGAGAACCGCGACAAGCTTGATGCCCTGGTGGAGGCCCTCATTGAGCATGAAACCATCTCCGACGAGGAGATCAACGCCATCCTCGGCCGGAGAGCAGCAGCTAACGATCCACCGCCGGCTGACAACATTGCCGCCATCAAGTTCTAGAAAAACCTTCTAGAAAAACCCGGAGGAGAAAATGAGCGCGAAAAAATTGATCATCATCGGCGGTGATGCTGGGGGAATGAGTGCGGCCTCGGTGGCCCGACGCCGACGGCCGGATCTGGAGATCATCGTTTTCGAACAGGGGGAGTTCACCTCCTATTCGGCCTGAGGCATCCCTTATTACGTCGGCAGGCTGCTCGACAAGCACACCTCGCTCATTGCCCGCACACCGGAAGAATTCCGGGAGAAGCAGAGAATCGAGGTGAAGATTCGCCACCGGGTCGATGCCATCGCCCCACACGAAAAATGTGTTGTGGTTTGCGATCTCGCAAGCGGCCGTTCCTGGCGTGAGTCCTATGACCACCTGCTGATTGCCACCGGGAGCCAACCCATCGACCCCGAGCTGCCCGGCCGCGAGGCTGCAGGGATCTTCCCGATCAAGAACCTAGCCGGGGGCATCGCGCTGCGCCGGGAGCTCGATGCCCGCGAGATCCGGCGGGTGGTAGTCGTAGGCGCCGGCTACATCGGCCTGGAAATGGTAGAAAATCTCCTGCTCCGCGGGCTCGAGGTGACGGTGGTCGAACAGGGAAATCAGATTCTGCCCTTGCTCGCCCCAGAACTGGCGGCGCAGGTGGAGCAGGCGGTGGCCGCAGGCGGCGCCGCATTGCATCTTGGAAAGCCGCTTCTCGGCTACGAAATGAAAAATGGACGAGTATCCGGCGTCGCTACCGACAAACAAAGCCTGCCTGCCGATCTGGTGGTGCTTGGCATGGGGGTGCGGCCGAGCTCGGAGCTTGCCGAAGCCGCCGGCATCGAGCTTGGGATCAAGAAAGCGATACGCACCGATAAACGAATGGCCACGAGCAGCCATGGAATATGGGCCGCCGGCGACTGCGCCGAGTCTTATCATGTCATCGACGGACGGCCTTATTATCTTCCACTGGGCACCGTGGCCAACCGCCATGGACGGGCGGCCGGGGCTAATATTGCCGGCGATCGGGTTGACTACGGCGGCACCGCCGGCACCGCCGTCACCCGAACCTGCGGCGCTGAAGTCGGGATGACCGGGTTGCTGGAAAAAGAGCTGAGGGAGAGTGGAATCGAGGTCGTGAGCGAGACCGTGCAAAGCCGGACTCGCTCCGGTTATTTTCCCGGCGCCGGCCCGATTGCGGTCAGGCTGACTGCGGATGCTGCTTCCGGCCGCATCCTCGGCGGCCAGATCGTCGGCGGTGAGGGCGCGGCCAAACGCATCGACGTGGTGGCCGTGGCCGTGCAGTCCGGCCTCACCGCTGCCCAGATGAGCGAGTTGGATCTTGGGTACGCCCCGCCCTTCTCCCCCGTATGGGACCCGGTGGTGATTGCCGCCCGCCAGCTTTCCAAAAAATTGTAAACGTCCAGCAGCACCGCATCTGCTTTGTCATCGGCCTGCTCATGTACACGGGGTACACTTCGCAGACCTCTTTCGCGCATCTGCGGCACTGCTGAACGTTTACCTGACTGAAAATAATAACTGTTTCTCAGAACTCAATTTGAAATCGATGAGGAGAATGTTATGCCTGAACTGCCCGACGTGGAGATCTTCAAGGAGTATCTCGACGCCACTGCCCTTCATCAGAAAATCAAAGAGGTGGAGGTTCGTCATCAACGCATTCTGAGGAACACCTCCGAAGAAGAGCTGAAGCGCGAGTTGCGTGGCCAATCCCTGGAAAGCTCCCGCCGGCACGGCAAGCATCTGCTGGTGGCCTTGAGCAACTCCAAGTGGTTGGCTGTTCATTTCGGAATGAGCGGCTCCTTTTCCTATTACAAAGATCCGGACAAGGAGCCGCCTCACGCTCGCCTGCTTATCGCCTTCGAAAACGGCTATTGGCTGGCCTACGATTCGCAACGCATGCTGGGTGGGGTCGAGCTGATAGCCGACCCCGAAGAATACATCCGTCATCATGATCTGGGACCAGACGCCATGGACGACAACTTCGATCTCGCCGCATTTAAGAAGGTGCTGGCCGGCAAGAACGGTCAGATCAAGTCAGCTTTGATGGATCAGCAGTCTCTGGCCGGGATCGGCAATATCTATTCGGATGAGATCCTGTTTCAGGCTGGCATCGACCCGAAACGCAAAGTGGGCGATCTCGATGAAATGGGAGCAAAAAACCTTTACCAGGCCATGAAACGGGTGCTCCAGACCACCATCGGACATCGGGCTGATCCGAGCCAGTTCCCGGCCACCTACCTCACGGCACACCGGCGGGCTGGCGAAAAATGCCCCAAGTGCAGCGGCCGGATCAAATCGCAGAAAATCTCCGGCCGCACCTCATATTTTTGCCCCAGCTGCCAGAAATAGATCGGAAGGCTGATCCAGAAGTGAGAAATGAGGAATATAAGCGATCACAGGTGCCGCAGATTAGACGTCATCGCAAAAAGCTGGCATTACGCCGGGCCATGCTTTGTAGGTTTTGTTTCTGCTTTCCCGCCTGCCGGAATTTGGTGCTTTTTGTCAGACCATTCAAATACGCGCAAGCGCGACCGGCCGCTATAGCAGCGCTATGCGGACGGGAGCGATCGCGCGAAGATGCGGTGCCTGTGGCCGGTTACCGGGCGGGTTGGAGCTCGCTTTCCAGGATCTCCCGGACATCGGCGGGCAGCCAGGGTCTGTCGGGAATGACCAAGGAGATTCCGAACTCCTCGTTAAGGACAGTGGCCAGGAAGCAGCCGTCCTGCCGAGAGACCTCCTCGAAATCGGCCTCAGGCAAGGCCCACCCGAAAATGTCCAGCCATTGATCCCGGCCGTCGGCTTCTTCGAGCAGAACCACGAAACCATCTTCTGCCGGTGCATAGTAGCCCTTGTCCATTTCGCAGGCCCTGACCAGATCGGCCAGCACCCTTGCGACCACGCGGGAGATGTCGGGCGGCAACCCGGCCGCATTCACGGCCGCCAGCGATTCGAAGCGCTTCATGAGCTTTCCCCGGAATAGTTATTCGGATGCGGGCATGGTTACCTTGAGCTGGCGCAGCGCCTCGCCAGAGCCCTCCACCACGAATTGCCCCTCCTTGCCGCGCACCGGCTCGACCTTTCGTCCCCCGGGGGTACGCAGAAGTGTCCGTCCCTCTACTTCAAACCCCTGCTCATCGAACAACTGAATGAATTCGCGCAGCTCGATCTCGGTGCCGTGGGAGTCGACCGCCAGAATCCTCTTGCCGGTTTCCTCTTCCTTTCCGAACATCTGCAGCCTCCTCTTGAGAAAGAAATGATTCTGGGATGAATTGCCTTGAGTACAGATGACTCATGTTCATTTTATCATTTTCCCTCTTGTTCCGTACAAAGGTTAGGTATAGGTGAATTCCAACCTGCGGAACATGTGTGAAATTGGAATCGTCATGGGCACCGTTTGTGAGTATGATACCGCGGGCACAGTGGTCGAATGGGTCGGAAACTTTGCCCCCTTAAGACTGCTCATGGCAAGAGAGGGCTTTTTATGGAAACCGGATCGAAACAAGCGGGACTGCCGCTTCAGGTGCCGGTGATCGGCATCCTGCGGGGAGTGGAAGAGGACTTTTTCGGCGAGCTCATGGCCGCTGCCTTTGAAGAAGGGCTGCAGGCCATCGAAGTGACCATGAACACTCCGGGCGCAGAAAGGATCGTGGCCAGGCAAAGGCACAAAGTTCCGGAGGGTAGACTGCTCGGCATGGGGACTATCTGCAACAAGGAGGAAGCCCGCAGAGCCCTTTCAGCCGGCGCGATGTTTCTTGTTACTCCCAATTTCGACCCGGAGGTGATCG
>JARRJE010000002.1:0-16939 GCA_037379765.1 Deltaproteobacteria bacterium | reverse complement strand
TGGTGATCAAGACGGAGGCATAGGCGTGAGGTTGAAAATTTCGCTCGATGACTATTGACCGCAACTCATCGGGCCGGCGCTGATCATTACGCATGGAGATTCCTCACCTGAAAGCGAAAGGATAAAAAATAAAGGGCGATTTTACTCGGCGAGAAGAAAAAAATAAAAGATAGGCAGAAGGGGGTCGCGTTGGTCGACATGAATCGGTCAAGGGTTGGTTTTACTCAGCGATTGCCAATGTCATCGAGGGAGAAAAATGGCATTGACGATAAAATCGAAAACCGATCATGCCTTTTTGTGGGCTACCGTGGTGAGTGGCCATCATTTGTCTGGCCACGGCCTTTGCCCCAGGAGGCTATTCCGGTTCAAAGACGAATGAAAAATCTGCCATGCACATTCATCCTTGTAGGGATTTGGACGCAAGCAATATTGATACTATTTTTCCCGCTTTCCCTGCAGCTCAAGGGGTTGCCCCGGCAGAGACAATCGCGATGGTCGGATCCGGGCAGCGGTGGAGCACGGCCGTGCTGACGCCTCCGATAACCAGATCCCGCAAGGCGGAACGGCCGCGCCGACCCATGACGATGAGCGTGATCGACTCTTGGGCGGCTGTTTCCAAGATGATATCCACCGGTATGCCGTAGCGGACGGCCGTATCCACCTTGGCATCTGAGATACCGGCGGCATTCAGAATACGGCGGCCGCTCATTAGGATCTCCTGCGCCTCTTCCTCGGGCCTGTTGCCGGCAGCGGCTCCCTCCCCATAGCGGGCCAGATCGATCACCGTCAGAAGCACGATCTTCTCCAACCCCGCGCCGGATGATATGGCGAACTCCGCCGCTTCACGGAGGGCTGCTTCCGCGTGCCGGGAGCCGTCGAGCGCCACGAGAATCCTCGGCACGCGACAGGCATCGTTCTCGAGCACCTGCCGGCCTGCCACATATATGGTTGCCGCATGCGGCCGATGCAAAAGGGAAAGGGTAACGCCGCCGAGGAAGGTCTCTCGCGCCATGGAAACGCACCTGCGGCCTATAATGATGGTCGAATACGCCCCCTGAAGAGCCGTCTCGGCAATTTTCTCTGCCGGAGCACCATCTTCCACCCGGCGGCGCAACGGACGCTGTACCCCAAGACGTCGCAACTCTTGTTCCGCCTGGTCCAGCAACGGTTCTACCGTCTCGGCGATATGACGCTCCCTCAGCTGCTTCATGGTGGCGCTTGCCAGGACTTGGTCGATCCTGAAATCGATGTTCGCCATGTGCTGGCTGAGATAATGGCCCCCTAAAACATGAAGAAGGCAGATCTCTTCAACCTTCGGCCCCATGGCCGCAGCCATACAGGCGGCAAAGCTCACTGCCCGCCGACTCGGCTCGCTACCGTCCACGGGCAAAAGGAACCTGCTGAGCGGCAATACACCTGGCATCATTTCAAACCTCCCCTGTTCTCAATACCAAAGCAAAAGCCAGGCATTCGCCACCGCGACGCTGGCAATCATATAAGGAAAGGCAACCTTCATGAAGCTCGAGAAGCGCACCGGATAGCCGACGGATTCTGCAATTCCCATGGTAACGACATTCGCACTGGCGCCGATGAGAGTCCCATTACCGCCGAAACAGGCGCCCAAGGCCAAGGCCCACCAGAGCACTCCCGACTGAGCGCCCGGAATGGCCGTGGTAAGATAGGCGACGATCGGCAGCATGGTAGCGGTAAACGGGATGTTGTCCACAAAGGCGCTCACGATGGCCGAGACCCAGAGGATAAGACAGATTGCGGCGGTAAGGCCGCCGCCCGACATGCGAAGCACCCAATCAGCTATCAGGGAAAGGAGTCCCACCTCCTGGACGGCACCGACCAAAATGAAAAGGAACATAAAGAAGAGAAGGGTCGTCCACTCGATATCCTTTTCAACCAGCTCGAGAAGGTTAATCCGCTTAGTAGCGAGGCCGTAAGTGAAGAGCAAGGCTGCACCAAATAAGGCGGCGATGCTCACCTCCATGTGCCAGTAGCCGTGCGAAAGAAAGAAGCCGATGGTCACCCCCAGGATGATCAGGCCTACGGTGAGGAGCATGCTGTCGGTAATCCGATATTCGTCCCGCAGCTTATTGATGAACCCCTGTACGTCCTCGATCTTGGCTCCATGGTAAATCTTGCCATAGACCAGCTTAGCATGAGCAAAGAGTACGAGCATGCTCACGATCACCGGGGGCGCCAGATTCTTCACGAACTGGATGAAGGTGAGGCCGGCGTAGGAGCCGATCATGATGTTGGGCGGATCACCAATCAGGGTGGCCGTGCCGCCTATATTGGACGCCAGCACTAGGGGCAACAGCAGGGCCAGGGGTGAGATGCCGAGCGACACCGCGATTTCGATGGTCACCGGCGTCAAAAGCAGCATGGTGGTGACATTGTCGAGGAAGGCCGAGGTGATGGCGGTGAGGGTCATCAGGATAACCGCCAGCAGGATGACGTTGCCGCGGGCGAGCTGGTAGGATTTGTAGGCACACCATTGAAATACGCCGGTATGCTTGAGAATGCCGACAATAATCATCATGCCCATGAGCAGGAAAACGACATTCATGTCGATGGCGCCGATGGCCCGCTCATAGGAAAGGATATGAAATTCGGGATTGATCGTGCCGAGGGTATAGCTGACCACCAGCATGATCGAGGCCCCGAGCATGGCGGCAAGCGTTCGATGAAGAAGCTCGAAGGAGATCAATGCGTACGCCAAGATGAATATGGCGGTGGCGATCCAAAAAGCAGGACCGAGCTCGCGCTTCATTTCAACCTTGACGGTTGCCTGGTATTCGCTGTCGTTCACGGCCAGCTGCGATTTGGGCACATGGATCGTCACTTTTTTAAAACTCGGTTTGAAGATCGTCAGCTCGATATCGGGATTGTTCAGATCGCGCTCCGGCACAGCCAACACCGCCAGAAAGGAACCGTCCGCCTGAGTGCGGACACCGTGGCCGTATGGTTGCCCGTTGATCCGCACCTCGATCTCGGCATCAGCGACCGGTGCCGCATGCGTATCGAGGACTCTGCCGCTCAAATCGAGTTTTCCCTTCCCGAAGCTTGAACCGTTTCCATCATGCCCCTGCATAGCGGAAGCCCAGCCTGAGGCGAGCAAAAGAGTGAGAACCAGCACCGGCATGAACAGACCGCACATGATCCTGCTGTGGGCATGCGCTCGAAACAAGCCCTTCTCCGAGCTTTGCATGCTATCTCGCAATGTTTTCATTGCTCGCGCCTCAACTATTCGTTGTGTCACGTATGTCGCATCCCGCCGAGTGCAAGATCATCGTCTGCGGAAAACAGCCTAATGGACGAGACCAGCAGGCAGAAAAGATCCGCTGATGGGTATTCACTTTTCGCTTGCCGCAATTGCATGTCCGAGAGAAGCAGCCCGAAGAGCCTGGCAGCAACAGAGTGGAAAGGAGATTCCGGTCGTGGCAAAAATTTCTTGACACTGTACCCCTTTTGCCAAGAAATTCAATCGGTATCACCAGTAATCCTCGGCCTCGCACCAGGGGGAGACGCTTAATCCAACCTGACCAGCTCGATCTCTCCCCACGCCCCCATTTGCCGGCCCAGGATGATGACTGCTCCGAGCAGCCCGGGAATGGAGCGGGCCAGGGACAGGGCCGGCTCGATATCCGCCTCGCTGCCGACCTCGTTGCCCAGCCTGGTGGCCACCGCATCGGCCAGGGCCGTGTCAGGGGCCAGGACCGTGACCGAATCGGCCTTTCCCAGGCTGAGGGAATGACCGACCGTGCCGGAAGAAGTGCAAATTCCAAGCGGCATTCGCTCTCGGGAAATGGCGACTCCCACCTTGTTGCTGAGGGGCGAAGGTCCTGCAAAGATACTGAGCAAACATTCCTTGGCCCGCATGAGGAAGATGTCGCCGCCGTTTTCGACCATCACTTCTTTTACTCCGCCGGCCAGGAGGGCCTTGCCAGTGAATTCGGCAATGGCCCCGGCCACAGCCGCCATGGGCCCCACCCCGGCGGCGGCGGCCCCGGCAAGCATGGCTTTGACCAGCGGAGGCGCCAAGGGATCGGCAGGTAAGGGATTCAATGTAGTGAGGAATAATGGATGAGTCCTGATATAATTTTCAAGCTGGTTGCGGAACTGAAGCAGATGGTGGAGGGCTTCACGCCGACGGTCTTCGGAGGCAAGAAAGTGCAGATCGCTCTCCCGAACCTTTACCTCGAAGGAAACCAGGCCGGCCGGGTCGAGCAACTGCCGGTAGCGACGGTGCCTATAGGAGGATGGCTGCTTTTTTCTGTTTCTGGAAGCGGCGGTCAAGGCGTATGATCGGTCGGGGTTCAAGGGTCTGTTCCCGTTCGGGATGGGCCATCATAGCCCCTCCGCCCCCTAGCGGCAAGGTGAATCAGCAGAGCTATTCCTGGAAGGGATTTCAAAAACAGGAAGGGAATGAAAGATGGAATCGCCTACTGAGAAAATGAGAAGCCGATATGTTTTGCCGACTATCTCGCTTTCTGAAACGGAAGAGAAAATCATGCTCTTCACGCGCTACCCAGCTCCCGGACAAGCCAAAACCCGCTTGATGCCGGCGCTGGGAGCCCGAGGTGCGGCGGCGCTGCAGCGCAGACTGACCGAACAGACGGTCGCCCGCATCAGGACCTTGCAAAGCAGGCGGCCGGTTCGGTTTGAAATCCGATACACAGGCGGCAACCGAAAACTTTTTCGGAAGTGGTTACAAGGTGAGGACCTGATCTCCCAAGGGGAAAACGGCCTGGGGGACCGCCTCCGTCGCGCTTTTGCCGCCGCCTTTGCCCAGGGGTATCGGCGGGTGGTCGCCATTGGTGCCGACTGCCCTTCCTTGTCGCCCGAGGTCCTCACTGGCGCCTTCGAGGAACTGCGTCATCGGGATCTCGTCCTTGGACCGGCCGAAGACGGGGGGTATTATCTGCTGGGCTTAAGCCGCCGCGCTCCCGCTCTGTTTGCAGATATTCCCTGGGGTACATCTTCCGTCCTGGCCGTAACCTCCGCCCGTGCTGAGGCCAACGCCCTCTCCGTCTCACTACTGGAGCCTCTTGCCGATGTCGATCGACCTGAAGACCTTATCCATCTCGATTATCATCCCCGCCCTTAATGAAGCCTCCCGCATCGGCCGCACCTTGGCTTCACTAACGAAAACACCGGGTGTGGAGGTGATCGTGGTTGACGGAGGCAGCCAGGACGAAACCCCCGGGATCGCCGCCGGATGTGGGGCAGAAGTGCTCGTCGCCCCCCAGGGCCGTGCTCGGCAGATGAACGCCGGCGCCGCCGCTGCCCGGGGCGAGATTTTGCTTTTCCTCCATGCCGACACCGTGCTGCCCGAGGGATTTGTCAAGGAGGTCCGGTTGCTCCTCGCCCGGCCGGAGGTGGTGGCTGGCGCCTTTCGGCTGGCCATCAGCGGTGAAGAACTGGGTTTACGGTTGGTGGAAAGAATGGCCAACTGGCGGGCAGAGAAGCTGCAGCTGCCTTACGGCGATCAGGCCCTGTTCCTGCGGACCGATCTGTTTCAGGAAATCGGGGGGTTTGCGGAGCTGCCGGTTCTGGAGGATATCTCCCTGGTCATTGCCTTGCGCCGGCAAGGCCGGATTGCCATTGCGCCGCTTGCTGCCCTCACCTCCGGTCGCCGCTGGCGAAAGCGGGGAATCGTCCGGGTCACTTTACTGAACCAAGCGATGCTCTTTGGCTTTCTGTTTCACCTCCCGCCGAACCGGCTCGCCCGCTGGTACCGAAGAGGTGAGTGATCCGGAAATGGCCGGTCCCTTGGGGAGGAGCCGCTTGCGCAAGTTAGCGTCATGAACAAAGATGAGGATGTAGCCGGAAGTGACGGCCAGGAAGGGATAACAGAAAGAATCACGCAGCAAGGGTCGGGAGCTGGGCAAGAATCCGGCCAAAGTCAGGAAAAGGAGGCTGGTCACAAAGATCCCCTTGCCCAGCCCGAAAAGGCCGCCCAGCATCCTGTCAAGCCAGGTGAGCCTTGTGATGGTCATTACCTTGCGCAACCCTTTCCCGATCAGAGTTATCAGCAGGTAGACGGGCAGGAAGAGGAGAAGAAAGGTAACGAGGAACCCGAGCTGCGGCTGCTCGATCCACGGCGCAATCAAGGCAGCGACCCGGTCGTAAAGGGCTACCGCCGCTGCGAACCCCAGAACGATGGCGGCTAGAAAGGCAAGCTGGCCAATGAAACCGACCCAGGCACCCCGAACCAAAAATAAGAAGAAGAGAACAAGAATGATCGCGTCGAAGGAGGTCATGTGGTGCAAATCCTTATTAGTCAGCTTTCATCTTATAACAATGATGACAAAATCAACAGCATAGTTGGTGCGGTGTAGGAAAATTGCCGAATCGCATCCAACCCTTATTTTACTGATCGGTTACGCAGATGGTTGAGTGTTTATAACTCCCTTTCAGGAAAACCGTTTTCTTCCGGAAGAGCAAGTATTTTCAGCTCCCGAGGAGCAAACCCGGTAGGGCGGCTCCTTTTCGTTTGCTTTTTTCCATTCGGTGGAACAAAGTAACTTTTTGTAAGGAACAAATTCCGGAAACACTTACCATTCGCCTGGACCACTTGGCCATGGTCGATATCAATCATGAAACGCACCTGTTGAAGGAGGCGCTGCCCCATGGTCAGCCTTACGAGGTCGCTTCGCTCTCCCTCGCCGAGCTCGAGGGGGACCAAAGCGCCCGCTCGTCCTTCTGGCTCACCCCGGAAGAGCAGCAGCTCTATGATCGCTTTAACGCCGGCAAACGGCGGAGCGAATGGCTGGGAGGCCGCATGGCCGCCAAAATAGCCATTGCCCGCTTGCTCGCCAGGCCGCTGCCAACGGTGCGGGAACAGGTGGCGGTCCTCGCCCGGCCGGACGGTAAACCCATCGTCAGAACCCCGCTTAACAACGATATCGAGCTTTCCGTTTCTCACAGCGGCGGGCTGGCCGCCGCCCTGGCATCTTTCTTTCCATGCGGGCTCGACATCCAGATGCTGACCACGGTGGTCCTAAAGGTGCAAGACCGTTTTTCGACCTCGGACGAACGCGCTCTTCTTGCCGAATTGCTGTCGGCTCCAGCGACGGTAAGGTTGACATTACTGTGGGCCGCCAAGGAGGCTCTCCGCAAGGCGATATCCGGGCGACCTCTTGCCGGCTTCAACGAGCTGTTACTCACGAAAGGTACCGGCGCCGGCACCGATAGAGCCGTCCTCTCCTTTACCTTCACCCGCTGGTCTGCGGCCGAGCAATTTCGGGCGGTCGTTTATCTCCGCAACGGCTTCGCTTGGGCGTTGGCCGGCCATACGCGACACCTGGAGAATCACCAGTGAAGATTCCAGCCTCACTCGCCAACATTCCTCTCTTCCGTGGACTTACGCCCGAACAATACGATCAGCTGGCCATGATCGTCACCGTCCAGCAGTTCGAGCGTGGTCAGACCATTTTCTCCGAGGGAGATGCCGGGGTAGGCTTCTACATCGTCCATTCCGGCAAGGTGAAGATCTATAAACTTTCGGTAGACGGCAAAGAGCAAATCCTGCATGTCTTCGGCCCGGGCGAGCCCTTTGCCGAGGTAGCGGTCTTTCTCGGCGCCCCGTTCCCCGCCCACGCCACGGCATTGGAGCAGAGCAGCTGCTTTTTCTTTCCTCGGGCCGCCTTTGCGGACCTCATCACCAGCAACCCCTCCTTGGCCATGAACATGCTCGCTTCACTCTCCCTGCGCCTTCGACACTTCGCCCACATGATCGAGGACCTCTCCCTCAAGGAAGTGCCCGGCCGCCTGGCTGCCCACCTTCTTCTGCTGAGCGACCAGCAGGAGAGCGGCGACCGCCTTCGCCTCCACATCACCAAGGCCCAGCTCGCCAGCCTGCTCGGCACCATCCCGGAAACCCTCTCCCGCATTCTGGCCAAGATGCAGAAGCAGGGAATAATCGCTTCTGACGGCGCCGAAATCATCATCCTGGACCGCGTGTGGCTGGAAAACCTGGCCACCGGCGAAAGCCGCCTGGTTTAGCGTAAGCGATCATAGGCACCGAATCTCATTGTCAGCGGCCGGTTCGCATACGCCAGTAAGCCTCACCGGCCGGCTTTGCAGGAACTGCTGCCGACGCTAATCGCTATCATCTCCGGCACCTGTGATCGCTTTCAATCAAGCAGGGAATAATTTCGTCTTTCACTATGGGATCGATTACTGATTAGTTTTTTCTGTACCGATCCTCAGGATACGACCTTACTAGCAAGACCAGAGATTGGCCATACGGGAATCCTTTAGAGGTGCCGCATCTGAAGGATTCCCTACTGTTCCAGGCCAAACTCGTAGAGAAGCCCGGTTTTGTTGAAGTGCTGGAGGGTTTTGCGCAGGCCGGCCAGGTCGTCGATCTGGAAATTGATCTCCCAGTCGGCACGCCGATCCGCACGGAGGCGGATGATCTCCGTCACCCGCATCTCGTCGGGGGCTGCCCCCAGCATCATCAACACCCGGTTTCTGGTGGTGCGGAGAACAAGCAGGGTCTGGGGCTTTGTAACCGCTGTTTCCTTGAGTCGCCAGCGCAGTTCCACCACGTCTTCCCGCGCCAGGCGCAAGGAGCGGAAAGTTTCGCAATCGTTGCGGTGGACCGATAACCCTCTCTCACTGAGCAGACCAAAGAGCCCCTTTTCAGTCGGCGACGGGTTACAGCAGCGGGAAAGTTTGATGCAGGCCGGATCCAGGCTGGCCAGATCAATGCGGTTTAAAGGGCCGGTAGGAGGCTGCAGGGTCCGGCGACCGGCGTAAAGGCCGTTTTTAATCTCGTAAATAAGCTCCTTAAGACGCAGCCGTCCCTCCCCAACCTGCTGGAACAGCTCCTCATCATCCTGAAGACCGAAGTAAACCAGGATGTCGGCAAGCTCGGGCTTCCCCAGCACTTCGAATGGAACCCCGTAGCGCTTCAGTTCCTGGCGCATGATGGCCCTGCCGATTTCCCGTGCCAGGGTCTCCCGCCGAAGACGGAATATTTTGGCCAGACCGGATCGGGCCTTGGGAGTCTGGCAGAGCTCTTGAACCCACGGCTCGAAACGCACCGGCTCCTTCTGAGTGAGGATCTGCACCTGGTCGCCGTCCCGAAGCACATGGGTGGGGGCCACCTTTTTTCTGTTCCTGCCGACGATGGCAGCTGTGCAATGAGTTCCCACCTCGGTGTGCACCCGGAAACCGAAATCGAGAACGGTGCTGTGCACCGGCAGACAGATGCAGTCTCCCTTGGGGGTATAGGTATAGATCTCCTTCTGGCCGCTGGCGGCAATCATGTCCCGGTAAGAGATGCCAAGCTCGCCGCCTAGGATGTCGAACATCTCGCGCAGTTCCTTCTCGAAACTGCCCGGCACCCGCCGGCGGGCCGACCATTCATTGAGGATTCCGCAACGGGCGGACTCGATCATCTGGCGGGTCCTGATCTTGAACAGGTAGTTCCTGCCTCGAATGTTGGCCCGGGCGTGCAAACTCTGGTAGCCGGTAGGCTTGGGGTTGGAAATGAAATCGCGGATGGTGCGGGGAATGGGCGGGAAGGATTGGTTGAGCACCCCCAATGCTCGATAGCAGGACTGGATGTCATCCACAGCGAGAATGAACTCAAGGGGATAATCGATCTCCTTGGCCAGGAGTTTATGGACCGGATCGAAATAGGACCAGAGCCCCTTGGCCCGTATCTCAATCCGGCAGGAAAGCCAGACCTCGTTCATGGCCGTCTGCAATTGTTCCTTGATGGCCAGCGCCTCCGGATCCTTCGCCAGCTGCCGGATCTTGGCAAGCACTTTACTGCTTTGCCGGGGAAACTTGTTGATGAGGGCGAGATCGTAAAGCTCCCGCTTCATCCCGTACAGCCCCATAACCGCGGCCATGGGGGCGTAAACATCAAGCGTCTCCTCGGCGATTTTCTGCCGCTTGTGTCGGGGCATGGCCCTTAAAGTCCGCAGATTGTGCAGCCGATCGGCCATTTTGATCAGCATGATCTCGAGCCGGGAGGCCGCCCCGGAAAAAATCTTGCGGTGGACCACCTTATAAAAAGCCTGCCGGTCGCCATCGAAATGGCTGATTTTGGTGCAGCCGTCGACGATGGCCTCGATGTTCCTGCCGAACAGCTCACCAATCAGTTCGGTGGTCACCTCCGGCACATCTTCCACCGTGTCGTGGAGGACCGCGGCGGCCACAACTGCCGGGTCCCGTATGCCCAGTTCCTCAATGAGGATCTGGGCCACGGCCAGGGGATGGCTGATGTAAGCCTCCCCGGACTTGCGCTTCTGGTCCTGATGGGCGGACACCGCAAAGGAAACGGCCCGCCAGAAGACTTTGGCTTCGCCCTCCTGATCGCCCAGGTACTTCTCCATCCGCTCGCAGAAGGAGGAGATATTGAAGATATTGCTTCTACTCATAAAATTTCCGTCCGAGCAGGTGCTTCCGGCCGTATCGGCTCAGAATAACGCGGTCAGCGCTCAAAAAGAAGAGTTAATTTCCAGGATAACGACCAACTTCCCGTGTGTTGTCTATTCGCTGCTGTCATTTCTAACCTTTTGTGATACAGTCCTTTTTCCAAAAATAATCATTTTCCGCCGGCATGAAGAGCCAGTGAGCTCTCATCAGAGGACCGGACGACACCTGGAGACTCAAATTGTCCCGACGACGCCACGGCAACAGAAGCAAAGCCTACCGCCCACGCCCGGCTGCACGGAAAGCGAACCACCGCCCCAGAGGCCATAGACAGGTAGAACATGCGGGGCTCCCCTTCGAGGATGAAATCCTCGGGGAGCTTTATGAGAAAGGAAATTGGATGGATGCGGCGGAGCTTGCGACCGAGCTGAGCCTTTCACGGAGATCCCGCAGAGAGCTGCCGCTGGTGCTCAACGCCCTTTGTCACCAGGGGCTGCTCGCTTGCAAAGGGGAGCGCTACCGCTTGCAGGCGCTTCCGGATTTCATGGAAGGCACCATCTCGGTCCACCCCCGAGGCTTTGGCTTTGCCTCAATCACTAAGGCAGCGGCAGGCGCCAAGCCGCAGCGGGATCTGTTCGTACCGCCCGAGGCCTTGGGCGCAGCCCGCCACGGCGATCGAGCCCTGCTCCGGATCACCAGCCGGGAGGGAGACCGGCTGCTGGCCCGAGTGGTCCGGGTTCTCGAGCGGGCGGCCAAGCTCCTGGTGGGCACCTATATGGCCGGCGGCCTTACCGGTCTGGTCACTCCCGAGGACGATCGATATCCCTTTACCATCGTGATTCCCCGGGCCCAATCGCTCGGTGCCCGCGACGGAGAGATAGTGGTGGTTGAGATCACCGATCAGCCCGCTGCCGGTCATCCCGTAGGCAGGATTACGGAGGTGCTGGGCGACCCAGGCAAACTCTCAGTGCAGACCGAGATCGTCATTCGCAAATTCGAGCTGCCTCACCGGTTCGGGGCCGAAGCCTTGGCCCAGGCTGCCGCGCTCCCGGCGGAGGTTCGGGTCGAGGAGGGGCGCGCTGACCTGCGCGAAATTCAGCACGTGACCATCGACGGCGAAACCGCCCGGGATTTCGACGACGCGGTGGCCATCGAGAAGACCCACCGAGGGTACCGCCTCTACGTCTCCATCGCCGACGTCAGCCACTACGTTACCCTCGGCTCACCACTGGATCAGGAGGCTTACGCCAGGGGCACCAGCGTCTATTTCCCCACCCGGGTCCTGCCCATGCTGCCGGAACGGCTCTCCAACGGCCTATGCAGCCTGGTGCCCGATGAGGACCGGCTGGCCTTTACCGCCATCCTGGACTTCGATAAAGACGGGAAACGGCTCAAAAAGGAATTCACCCGGAGCGTGATCCGCAGCCACCATCGGTTCACCTACACCAAGGTGAAGGAGATCGTGATCGATAAAGACCCGGCGGTTCGCCGCGCCCATAAATCCTTTCTTACTCCCTTGCGGCAGATGGAGGAGCTTGCCCGCCTGCTGCTCGCCCGGCGCCAAGTAAGGGGCAGCATCGGCTTCGAGCTTCCGGAGGCACAGGTCCTCATCGGACCGGAGGACACAGTGGCAGGCATCCTTCGGACTGAGCGCAACTTCGCCCACCAGATCATCGAGGAGTTCATGCTCGCCGCCAACGAAGCGGTGGCCGAAACCTTTACCGAGGCAAAGTTCCCGGCCCTCTATCGGGTGCACGCCACCCCCGACCCGGTCAAGGTGGCCGAGTTCGCCGATTTTGCCGCCAGCATGGGCCTGGAGCTGCCTCAAGACATCGGCTCCCCCAAATGGTTCGGCAAGGTGCTCAAGCTGGTGGAGGGAGAGCCCACCGAGTACATTGTCAACAACCTATTGCTGCGCACCATGAACCAGGCGGTGTACGCCCCGGACAATATCGGCCATTTCGGCCTGGCCGCCCCGTATTACACCCACTTCACCTCACCCATTCGCCGCTATCCCGATCTCATTGTGCACCGGGCCCTGGCCCAGCTGCTCGCCGGCAAGCCGGCTGCCAAGGCGCAGAGCGCCCCCCGACCCCTCCCTGAAGTGGGAGTCTTTCTTTCGGATCGGGAGAGGACAGCGGTCGATGCCGACCGGGAGATGGTGGACCGCCTCAAGACGCGGTTCATGGCGGGCAAGATTGGCGAGGAATTCAAGGGCGTGATCTCCGGGGCCGCTGCCTTCGGCCTTTTCGTCGAGTTGTTCGACTTGTTCGTGAGCGGCGCCATCGCGATTGCCGATCTCACCGACGACTATTATCATCTGGATGAAAAGCGACACCGCTTCGTGGGCGAGCACACCGGTCGAATTTTCCAGATGGGCGACCTGGTCCTGGTGCGGGTGGCCAACGTCAATCTCCGCCGGCGACGCATCGATTTCGAGCTGGTGGAGCAGATCTCTCGCAGCGATCAGCAAGCTGATCGCTGATCATGACCGCTTCCCTGTTTATGCCTGCATCCATCACAACCGACCGACTACCCAAGCTCTTGGCCAATGTGGCCATCGTTCTCGTCGAGCCCAAATATCCGGAAAACATTGGGGCTGCCGCCCGATGCGCCATGAATATGGGGCTCTCTCGGCTGATCGTGGTCAGGGACGCGGCGCCCGATCGAGAAAAAATGCTCAAGATGGCCACCCACAAGGCGGCCCACCTGATCGAGGGGATGGAACTACATGCCGAGCTCGGTGCCGCTCTCGCCCCCTTTTCCTTTATCGTCGGCACCACCGCCCGCCATGGCCGGCAGCGCACGACAGTGAGCAACCCCCGAGAGATGGCGGCCACGCTTTTGCCCCTGCTGGCCGACAACCAGATCGCCCTGCTCTTCGGCCCCGAGCACCGGGGTCTCACCAACGACGATCTCAACTACTGCAACCTGCTCACCACCATCCCCACTGCCGACTTCTCCTCCCTTAACCTGGCCCAGGCGGTTGCCATCCATTGTTATGAGCTTTACACCGGGCTGCTTCAGGCGGTGGGCCGCGACCAGCCTTTTTCCCCGCGGCTGGCCACTTCCCGGGAGCTGGAAGGCATGTACGCGCATGTGGAAGAAATGCTCAGCGCCGTCGAGTTTCTCAAAAGCAACGACGATTACTGGATGCGAAACATCCGTCTCTTCCTTGGCCGCATCGGCCTCCGCAGCAAGGAAGTACGACTCATTCGCGGCTTCTGCCGACAGTTTTTGTGGTATCGGGATCAGCTCAGGAAATGAAGATCCATACCAACTAAGATAGCCGGCCTTCGGGGGCCTTCAGCCGCTCGAAATTCATGACCCTTCCTGCAACCTTGTTGCCTATCTCTCCTTTTTACAATTGCCAACCTAAAATCTCTGAATCGATCCCCCCGCGGAATCATGGCTTGATTGATGCTGATTAGTCTCGACTCGTTGGTCAACCAGCATTTGGCATAACTATTGCCTATCTTTGCATATCTATCGGTTGGAAAAGGTACCTAGTTGGTGGTTTTCGCCTGGGACTCAACATGATGTGTTTCTGAAACTAAGCGGGACAAGCAGTCGCTTAAAATGATTGTTATCAAACAAAAAATTTTAAATGCCGGAGAAGTATCCGGTCATTTGGAGTGGAGATGAAGCAAAACTGAAAATATTTCTCGCAACCTCAATGCTATTTCTCTTCTCCTCATTTTGTTTTGCACTAAACAACAAAGGCGTCATGCAGGAAGGAAACGGGGCAAATCTTTGCTTGGCTCAATTTGAGATCAATAAACCTGAAAAGACCTCCAAATATTGTTTCTTCAACTTGGGTCGGACCGAGTTGCCACCATAAAAATAAACAAGGAGGAGTTGAATGTATCTCACCAACACTGATGAAATTCCCGGTAAGAAGACAACTGCTTTTTATGGGGTGGTCTCTGGCAGTACGGTCAGGGCCAAGCATGCTGGCCGGGATCTGATGGCAAGCTTCAAAAACTTCTTCGGCGGCGAACTCAAGGGATATACGGAACTATTGCAGGAGTCCCGCGACCAAGCCATAGAGCGGATGGCGGCCCAGGCGAAACAGCTCGGGGCAAATGCCGTGGTGAATGTCCGTTTTTCCACTTCCTCCGTGGCGGCAGGAGCCGCCGAAATCTACGTATACGGCACTGCGGTAAAGGTGGAGTAACCCTATGGATCAGTTAATAATCTTCGCTATTCTAATTTCATCGGGCTATTTTTTGGGCCGGCATGCTGAAAAGAAACATTACAAATCCATCATGGAGCGGGAAAAGCACTGGCTGCGACTGCCGACTACCGCTGGCAAAAATATCCTGGCGGACGAAAATCAAGTTAACAAAACGCAGTTGGTGACCGGTAGCGTTGTGGTGTCTGTGGATTATTTCAAGCGAATGCTTGCCGGCCTCCGGAATTTTTTCGGCGGCGCGATCCAATCGTATGAAACCCTTGTCGACCGGGCCAGGAGGGAAGCCATACTCCGGATGAAGGAGTCCTGTCCGGAAGCCGATCAGGTGATCAATTTACGCCTGGAAACATCCTCCATTTCCAAAGGAAGGGGCAAACAGATCGGCACGGTTGAAGTGCTGGCCTACGGCACTGCAGTCTATTTCCGAAAGTAATTCCCAGATAACGTCATGGAATACAGACCTTCCTTGCCCGAAAACAACGTCAATGTCTCCCACGCGCGACCGGTCAGGGAATTTATCCTGCTCTTCCTCGGGATCACAGTCATTCTGCTGGTCGCCTTCTGGGCTCTGGGTCTGTTTGTGGATTCAGCGGTAAACTTCATCTCTCCGGGAATGGAGTCCGTGATATTCCAAACTCATGACGTTCCTGCACCACTGACCGCGAATGCTGATGGTCCGAAACAGGCAGAACTGCAACGATTGGCTGATGCCCTTCGGAAATGTGACAGTATTTCCTATCCGGTCAAGGTCCATCTGGTCGAATCAGACCAGGCCAACGCCCTCGCTGTTCCCGGAGGCCGGATTGTGGTGTTCTCTGGTCTGCTCGACAAAGTACGGTCGGAAAACGGTCTTGCCTTTGTGCTCGCCCATGAACTGGCGCACTTCAAAGACAGAGATCATCTACGGTCCATGGGCAGGGGCATTGTGCTTACCGCCATGATGGCTGTTATCTCCGGTACCGGATCTCAGCTGACCCAGCTTTTCGCCCCTGCCGCAAACCTCAGCCAAGCCCACTACTCCCGGGAAAGGGAAAGCATGGCGGACCGGCAAGCCCTGCTGGCACTGAATTGTTATTACGGACATGTGGGCGGTGCAAGCGAGTTTTTCAAGGCAGTGCAACCGGATGCAACGAAGAAAAGCCTCCTGAATGGTCATTATTTTGCTAGCCATCCTGAAGCGGTGACGCGAATTGACAACTTGCATCGCCTGACGCGCGACCTGAATCTGGACGTGCAAGAGGTGCGGCCTTTGCCAACGGTCCTTGAAGAGTAATGCACCGGAGGATGTGTATGGTAAAGGGTACGCGGTTGTTTCATTGCCTTAGTGTAGATTTTGAACTTGCTGAAAGAAAATGGGTTCGACGAAAGTCGAAATAAATTTCGAGGGTGCTCGACTACGATTATCAAGAATTTCATGATGAAATCAGCACCCCGTCGATCAAACCCACTCCCTGGTCGGCACTATCAACGTGAAAACCGAAAAGGTCGAATTGGTCGGGAAGGTGGGGCCAGTGTCAACAAGCTGATCGCCCAGGGATTGTCCCGGCAGCAAACTTCATTCGGTCTGGCTCTTTCGGGGTTCCAGGGTCTCAATTTCAAATCGATAGTCTCTCACAAAAAGAGGCTCATTTCAGATCCTGAAGAAGAGTCAAACGGAGACCCGATCCCCTTCCTGGGGGAAAATAATTGAAATGGCCGGAAATACTGAAAACATCACTTTTAGGATCGCAGATTTTCGTTTGACAGCACAGGAAAATTCAGTTTTTAATTGAAAGGTATAACACTGAAAGAGTGAGCGCGGAAAAACGGAAGCACGGAGGATGCATGAAATCCGATGATCGTTGTATTCGAATGGAAAAGGCAAAGGACGAAATGGATCGGGCTCTGGCGGAAATGCTCAATGAGACTTTGGATAATAAAAAATTCGAAAAATTCGTTCAGACCAGACAAAAGTACTGGAAGTTGGCCGACGAGTGGCTGTTCGACACCATGCTAAGATGCAAAAATCAGGAAGATGTCTCACAACCCGCTGAGAGCGTCGAGACCTGAGTCATTACACCCAAATTTCTGCGCAATTTATATAATTATTTATAATAAATAATCTTCTACTGCCTTCCTTATCCTGGTGCTTCACATATGTCGCCCTCAATATAAATGCAATTGGCAAATCGAGGGCTGACCCGCACCGGTTATATCAAAGATCTGAGGAATTTGGTTGCAGCGGCGCCAGCCGTGAAAAGAATATCATAACTTGCGAAGGGGAAAAAGAATGTCAACTTGGACAATCAAACGGCTGGTGCTTCTTGGGTTCTCGATTGCAGCACTTTGCATTGTATG
>JARRJE010000001.1:0-22100 GCA_037379765.1 Deltaproteobacteria bacterium | reverse complement strand
GCTTCATGGACAAGGTGGATGATGAAACCGAACGGCTGCGGGTGATTATCGGCAATCTGCTGGATTATGCACGGCCCAAGGAAAGACACCGGATTCAAACGGCCACCAACGACGTGATCCAGAAGTCTCTTGCGCTGGTGCAGAACATGTTGGACATCTCCAATATCAAAACCAGGCTGGAGCTGGCCGAGGCACTGCCGGACATCTATGTCGACGAGCATCAGATTCAGCAGGTGCTGGTCAATATGATCACCAATGCCATCCAGGCGATGTCCAAGGGCGGGAGGCTGCTCCTTGCCTCACGCCACTTGCCGGATCAAGACGATGTGGAGATCGAAATCCGGGACACCGGCAAGGGCATCCCTTCCGAATATCTGGATCACATTTTCGATCCTTTTTTCAGTACCAAGGAAGAAAGCGGCACCGGGCTGGGCTTGTGGGTCAGCTATGGAATCATCAAGAACCACGGCGGCAACATCCGGGTTGAGAGCAGTGTGGGTGCCGGGACCACCTTTTTTATTATTCTACCGAGCTGTCGAAAGGTAAAGGAGTGTGCAGATGTCGAATAAGCAGAGAATAATGATCATTGATGATGAAAAAATCGTAGGCGATATGGCCAAGCTTTCGCTGGAGCAGGACGGCTACGAGGTCGAAACCTTTTTAAACGGTGAATCGGCCCTGGCCCGGCTTCAGGAACAGCCCTTCGACGTGGTCGTCACCGATTTCAAAATGAAAGGGATCGACGGCCTCGAAGTCCTGCGGAAAGTCAAGAAGCTCCATCCGAAAACGGTTGTGATCATGATCACTGCCTTTGCCAACCTCGATGTGGCAATTGAGGCGCTCCGTGATGATGTCCAGGATTTCTTCCCCAAACCGGTCAAGATCAAGGAGTTGAAGGCCTCCATCAAACGGGCTTTGGAAAAGAGGAAGGAAGAAGGGCTTAATGCCTAGCCGTTCCCAGACAGGGGATTCACTTTGGTCCGGGTTGGCGCGGTCGGTGCGGCGGATCTTTGCAAGACAAACCGACCTCGAAACGCTGTTCCGTCATTTCCAGGGGGTGCTCGACTGCAACAACCAGGCCCTGGAAGTGATGACCGATATGGGGGAAAAGCTTGGCGGCGATTACATCTTCGACATCAATTACACCAAAGGGGCCTATACGGCCCTTTCTGACCACATTGCCTGTTCTCTGTACCATTTTCAGCTCCTGACCGAAAATAAATATTCCCGACTCGAAGAAGTCCACGCCAGGATCGACGACTTAGTCCGGCGCATGCTCACCAGCGCCGGACCGCTCACCGGCAAGCTGGTGCTCTTTTTCAACGAGATCACTTGGGACCTGGCCGAAGAAGTGGGCGGCAAGAACTACCACCTGGCCGAGATACAGAATCGCCTCAAGCTGCAGACCCCTGCCGCCTTTGCTCTCACCACTGCCGCATTCGACCTTTTTGTGCAGCACAACAGCGGCCTCGCCGACCGGATCGAGGCCCTGGCGCGCAAGGAGGCCGATCTCGAGACCGAGCTGGCCGCCTTGCGAACCGAAGTACGCCAGGGTTCCTTTCCGGAACCCTTGGCTGCGGCCCTCGACGAGGCCCTTGACGAGATGCGCTCGCGCCAGGGCAGGGATTGCCGGCTGGCGGTGCGCAGCAGCGCCGAAGAAGAGGACGGTGATTTTTCTTTTGCCGGCCAGTTTGCCACGGTCCTCAACGTTTCATGCACGGCCGAGGCCGTGCAGCGGGCTTACAAGGAGGTGATTGCCAGCCTGTTTCGGAGCGGCTCCGTTGCCTACCAGCGTCATCTGGGATACGACCCCGGCCAGCTGCGGATGGCGGTGGGCTGCGTGGCCATGATCGATGCCCGGACGAGCGGGGTGATCTTCACCGCTGCGGGATCAGACCGGGAGACCATGCTCATCAATGCAGCCTGGGGACTCGGCATGGCGGTGGTGGACGGCCTCACCGATGCCGATCTTTACCGGGTGTGCAAAGGGGATGAGCCGGAGATCGTCGAAACCAGGATGGGTCGCAAGGAAAAGATGGTCGTCAATCGGCCGGAAGAGGGTATCGAAACGGTCGAGACCCAGGCCGATCTCCGGGGTAAGCTCTGCCTCACCGAGGCCCAGGTGCTCGAGTTGGCCCGGCAGGCGGCCCGCATCGAGGCCTATTACAAGACGCCACAGGATATCGAGTGGACCATTGATGCCGAAGGCCGTTGTTATATTTTGCAGGCCCGCACCCTGCGGCTCGAAAGAGAGCAGGGCGAAGCAGAGGCCGAAGCGGTACCCCCGGCAACGGTCCCGGAGGACCAACCGGTGCTGCTGCGCAACCAGGGGGTGGTGGTGCAGAAGGGAACTACCGCCGGACCGGTCTTCATCCTTCACCACGCCGATGACCTGGACCAGGTTCCCCGCGGGGCGGTGCTGGTAGCCAGAAACGATTCACCCCATTTCGTGCGGGCGATCCCCTTTCTGAATGCCATCATGACCGATGTCGGGGTTCCCACCAGCCACATGGCCTCCATCTGCCGCGAATTCAACATTCCCACCGTGGTCAATACCGGCAACGGGACCACTCTCCTTACCCAGGGCCAGGAGATCACCCTCCAGGCCGGTGATGATGGGGAAGTCACCGTGTATGAGGGGGTGGTGCCAGGGCTGCTGCGGCACTACCGGCATTCCGGCCTCAAAATGCGGGAGCTCTACGAATTCCGACGGCAGAAGTATATCATGCGCTACATCGCGCCCCTTCACCTCGTCAATCCGCTCGAGGAAGAGTTTGTGCCGGAAAAATGCCAAACCGTCCACGACCTCATTCGCTTCATGCATGAAAAGGCGGTGCAGGAGCTGGTGGCCAATGCCTCCGGGGCGGGGCGCGGCCTGCCATGGTTTAAAGAAAAGAGGCCTC
Organism: Deltaproteobacteria bacterium; assembly: GCA_037379765.1. GTDB lineage: Bacteria > Desulfobacterota > Desulfobulbia > Desulfobulbales > UBA5123 > JAJYKH01. The sequence continues at coordinate 19,197 of JARRJE010000001.1, read as the reverse complement.
TGCGCCGGCTGCAGCTGCCCATCCCGGTTCAACTGCTGCTGATCGACATCGGCGGCGGGGTCAGTGCAGCGCAAGGCAAGACCATCGAGATCGAGCAGGTGACCTCCGTCCCCTTGCGGGCGATCCTGAACGGCATGACGGAACCCGGGGTGTGGCATGGCGGGAGTGTGGCCCTGCATGGCAAGGATCTGCTCTCCAGCATCACCCGCGCTGCCGATTTCGCGGAAACGGCCGGCGGCGAGGTCGGGAACAACCTGGCGGTCATTTCAAGGGACTATCTCAACCTGAGCCTCAGGTTCGGCTACCATTTCAATGTGCTGGACTGCTACTGCAGCAGCAAGCCGCGCAATAACCACATCTTTTTCCGGTTCGTGGGCGGTGCCGCCGCCATCACCAGCCGTTCCCGGCGGATTCAGCTGATGGCCGCCGTTCTGGCCGAAAGCGGCTTCACCCTCAAGACCAAGGGCGATCTGCTGGTGGCCCGCATCTCCAATCTGAGCTGCCCGGATATCGAAAAGATCCTGGCGCAGATCGGCCGTCTCATCGGTTATACCCGACAACTGGATGCCGTCCTCGATTCCGACGAGACAGTGGATCGACTGGTGAAAGACTTCCTGTCCGGCAACTACCTTACCAGATAAGCGGTCACAGACACCGCATCTTCGCGCGATCGCTCCCGCCCGCATAGCGTGCTATAGCGGGCGGTCGCGCTTGCGCGAAGCTGCGGCATCTGTGACCGCTTATTACGCTGGTCTCCCGAACAGAAACGGGGTCCGCTTTCAGCATCATCCTTTGGACGGGGTCGGGGTCTTTTCCGGCTGATTGTCGTCCAGCCAGGAGAGATGGAAATCTCCTTCCAGGAAGGAGCGGGCGGCCCGATGAGGGGCCTCGGCGTCCACCATGGCGGCATCGAGCAGCCGGGTGAAGCCGAGCAGGCGGCCGAGCATGGTCAGTTTGTCGGCAATGACCGGTCCGGGAGCCCCCTCCACGTCGCCGTTGACCAGGTCCTCCTGCATATCGGTGAAGAAATGGTGCTCCTGCAGCACCTCGGTGATGCAGAGCGCCCGCCGGCGTCGCGATGCGGCTGCGGTGCCGCCGCCCTTGAAGCGGAACCGGATGTAGTTGTTTTCCGGGGTGGCGCTGCATACGGAGTCGATCATGATGAAGTGGAAATCCATGCGCGCGTTGAGGTTGAAATAGTCCCGGGAAACAATGGCATAGTTGGGCATGCCGATCGGCCGTTCCGCGGCTTGGTCCACCAGGAAGCGCGAGGCGACCGTGCCCAGGGGCGCGCCCCCCGGCGGCGGCCCCCAGTGGAGCCGCGGATCGGACACCCCATGCCAGAGGGCGCGGAACGGACCCGAGAGGATTTCGGAAGGGGGCACCTTCCGTCTGCGTCCGGTTCCGGCCTGGAGCCCCCCGCCCAGATCGATGATGCTCACGAAAAAGGGTTACCGCCTTTTCGTGGATGAAGCGGACGAGGTCATGGAGGGAGCGGCATTCCAGGATGGAAAAGGTCGGCCCGTAGGCATCGGTCAGGTTGAGCTTGACGATTGCGTTTCGCAATTGTTCGAGCTTTTCCTCGTCGATGCCGGCAGGAGCCTTGGGCCGGCCGGCCGGCGGTCCCTGTCGGAGGGCCGCCTTGATCTCTTCCTGCTCCGCCTGCCAGATGCAGCCGCTGGCGGCATCGATGGTAACCCACTGGCCCTCCTCGAGGGAATCGGTGACCGTGCCCAAGCCGCTCAGCATAGGGATGGCATACTCCCGGCTAACGCAGGAGAGATGATCGGCCGGGTTGCCGAAATCGACCGCCACGCCTCTGATCCTGTTCAAGATCCGGGCGGCGTCCACCATGCTCCGGTGCATGACCAGGATGAGGGGGCCGTCCGGAAGACGGTCGAGGTCCTGGCGCGAGCGGGCCAGGAACACCTTCCCGGTGGCCCGGCCGCCGGAAGTGGCGATCCCGCCGCTCAGCAGCTCCTTTCGGGGTCCGGTCGCCCCCACTAGGATGCCGGCGGCCCGGCTGTCGACCTTGAGGGGACGGCTCTGAAGAAGGTGAAGTTGGTTTTCCCCGTCCACGGCCCATTCGATGTCAAGCGGCGTGGCTTGTTCGCGTTCCAGGGCCAGGCCCCAATCCCGAAGCGTTTCCTGCTGCCGGGGCGAGAGGACCGGCTCCTCCTGCTGTTCCGGGGGAACGGGTGCCTCCGTGACGCCTCCCTCCGGCCGGCAAAGAAGGCGGAGGTCCTTGCGGGCGATCTGCGGAGGAGGCTCGTTTCCGGCTTGTGGATCCCGGGAAGGATGATAGAGATCGGTCATCGCGTCCCCGCTGACTGCCGGCTCCCCTAGACCGAACACCGCGCTGATCAGCATATGGTCGGCCTGGGGCGAAGTGGGATCCCTGGTGAGGAGGATGCCGGAGGCGCGGGCCGGGATCATGCGCAGACAGAGCACGGCCATGTCGAACGCCAAGGGATCCAGGCCGGCATGGAGGCGGTAGGCAATGGAGCGGGCGCTGAAGCTGCTGGCCACGACCTTCTTGAAGGAGGTCACGAGCTCCGCCTCGGTGGTGACATTGAGTATCGTGGTGTACTGGCCGGCAAAAGAGTGCTCGATCCCGTCTTCGGCAATGGCGCTGCTCCGCACCGCCAGACCGGGTCCGCCTTCGCTCAGGTGGGCCCGGCCGGCCGCCAGTAGGGCGACTTCCAGGTCGGCCGGCAGGGGCGCGGCCAGGATTTCTTCGGCGGTTTCGCGGATCACCTGGGCCGGGATCTCCGCGGAGGCCCGCAGGTGTTGGGCGAGTCCTTTCAGCAGACGACGGGAAAGATCCTCCTGCTCGAGAAAGAACCGGCAGGCATGCACCGGGACGACAAAGCCGTCCGGTACTCCGTAAAGACCCTTTGCCCGGAGGTGGGCCAGGGCGGCGGCCTTGCCGCCGACGGCCGACCGGAGCCGGAGGTCGACCTGGTCGAGAGGCAGGCAGAGGGGCAGGCCGTTGGCTGAGGGCAGTTCCTCCAGCAGGGTTTTGATTCGAACGGCGACCTTCTGATGCATGCCCGTCAGGCCTTGATAGCGGTCACCGCCGAGCCGGATCATTTTTTCCACCATCTGCCCCGTGGTTTCGATGAGGTCGCTGATTTGAGGACCGAGAAGGGAGGGCGCCAGGAACGGGTCGGTCAGCTTGACCTCGAGCCCGGTGATCAGTGAGACCGCATGATGGTTGCTGTCCAGAATCGCGCGGAACAGGTGGTAGCGCACTTTAAGCAGCTGCAGGTATTCACCGGCTTTTTGCTGCCGGCGCTCTTCGAGTTTCCGCCATTGCCGTTTCAGCCAGCCGCGCATCGCCTACCCCTCTTCCCCTGGCCACGCCTGCTTGGTCCGTTCCAGAAAACGGCCGAAAAAGAGCTCGACGGATTGGTCGTCCACCATCCGTACGTCGAGCTGCCGGGTGAAGGCGATCAACTCCCCGATGCGGGTGAGGACGTAGTCCATATGCTCCGGGGCGAGCATCTTGGCCTTGCCGATCAGGAGATCTCCCTTCAGGTCCACCTTGAGCTGGAGGCTGGCCAGAATGCCGGCAATGAGCGCCGCCCGCCGGTCCCGCTTGGCCTGTTCCGCCACCCCTCCCACGAAACGGAAATAGATGTAGTTGTCGTCCGGGTCATCGGAAAGATAAGAATCGATGACGTTGAAGTGATAGCCCAGCCGCAGGGTCAGGTTGCAGTAACTGGCGGCGACCAGGGCCAGATTTTCTCCAGAGAACTGGGGAGCGTGGGCCAGGGAGGTCAATGGACGGGCCATGCTCGAAAAGAGGTCCTTCAGGCCCAGGGGCGCTCCCTCGCGGCTCCAGGCCTCCAAGCTGTTCAACCCCCGGAGCAGGGCCTGCAGAGGGCGACTGCGGACCGTTTCGATTCCCAGTCTGGCCGTCCCGGGCGGATGGGGCTCCAGGCCGCCGTCCAGGTCGATCATCCTCAGCTTGAGCGGGAAGGCGGTTTCCAGCTCGATGCCCTCCATTCCGGGGTTCATTGTAGAAGCGGAATGGAGACGGATGAGATTCTCCACCGCCTTTTCATGACTGAAGCGGATGAGATCGTGATAGGTGCGGCAGCTCTCCGGGGCAAAGTCCGGAGCATCGGGGGCAAGCAGGTAAATGGGGGCCACCCAGCGCAGCAGCCGCCGCAGGGTCCGGACTTCGGGAGTCATCTGGTACGGCTCTTCCTCGCTTGCCTGCAGCTCGAGCAACTTGGTCACCACCCCGGAGTAAGCCGTTTTGGCCTCGGTGTCCACCGTGATCAGAAGACCTTCTTCAAGAATCTCGCTCCCCCGGCCGGTGCCGAAAAGGGCTGGGGTCCGGTATTCCCGGGCAATGGTGGCCAGGTGGCCGGTGGGACTGCCCACATCGGTGATGAGGGCTGCTGCCTTGCGCACGATGCCGGCGAGCTGCGGGCTGGCATAGCGGCTGACCGCAATGCCGCCCACCGGAAAATCCGCTGGATCGGCGTCGGGATTGACATGGATCACCGGCCCCGCCGCCACACCGAGATGAGCAACCTGACCGCGGCCCTGCATCAGGACCACGGCCTGCCGGATCTCGGCCATCATTTCAGCCGGCACCGGCGCCGGGAGTGAGGGCTGCTCCAGCCTCCGGCTCTGGAGAATGACCACTTCGCCTTCATCGTCCAGGGCCCATTCGATATCTTGAGGTCCGTCGAAGGCCTTTTCCAGGAGCAGGGCTTTTTCGGCCAGCGCGGTGAGTTGGGAGCTGTTGAGAAGAGCCGAACCCCGCCGGAGAGGTCCAACTGACGGGTCCAGAGGCCGCCGGCCGTCGGCGTGCACCCGGTCGACGGGTTTGGCGGTGAGGCTGCTTTTCACTAAAGGAAAGGGGCTGTGGCGTTCGAGTACGTAACGTTCGGCATCGGTCTCTCCGCTTACCAGCGGTTTACCGCTGCCGGCGATTACGGAAACGGTGAGCAGCTCTGCCGCCGGGTTGGCCGGGTCTCTGGTGTAGGCCACCCCTGCCAGCCGGGCGGGGACCATCTGTTGGATGCCCACCGCCATGGGCAGGGCGCGGTCGCCGGCCTCTCCGCCCAGATAGTCCAGGGCCTGGGGGGAAAAGCGGGCGGCCACCACCTGCCGGTAGGCATCGGTGACCTCCTCCGGGCGAACGTTGAGCAGAGAACGAAACTGGCCGGCGAAACTGCGCAGACCGTCTTCGCCCACCGCGCTGCTGCGTACCGCCAGTAGAGTCTCCCTTCCTTGCCGGGCTGCCAAGTCCTGCAGCTGGCGGCTGATTTCGGTCTCGAGTTCGGCAGGAACCACGGCGGCCCGGAAAAGCTCCGTGATGCGAGCGGCCAGCTCGGTCCGATCCGGGGTGGTCTCGCTCAGCCGGGCGATGCGGCCGAACAGATCGTTTTCCTCCATAAACAGGGTGAAGGCGGCAACGGTCACGGCGAAGCCGTCGGGAGCCCGTAGGCCCAGACTGTTGCGAATTTCCCCCAGATTGGCGTTCTTGGCTCCGGTTAAATGGTCCATGTCCCGGTTGAGAAGTGAATAGGGAAGGGTAAGGTGGCTTCCATAAGGGCCGGGGCCGCCGGTCAGGAGATCCTGCAGGTTGTTGCGGATGGCCTCGAACCGGTCATACAGGGCGAGATAGCGGTCCTCGCTCATGGCGTTCAGATTATAGATCACCTCCCGCACAAGCCGGTTCAGCTCCTGGACGGCAGTCCGCAGAAAGGCTCGGTCGAAGACATACTCTCCCCCGAGGGCCCTCTCCATGTCGGCGATTTTTTCGATCACCGAATTGTTCAGGGCAAGGATACGGCGGAAATGCCGGAATACGGAGACAAGGGAAACGGTCTTCATGCTAGCCATTCACCAGGTGGATGAAGAAGCTGGCGCCATCTCCGGGGGTAATCGTCCCTCATAGGATTGCAGGGGAAGGATGACCCGGAATGTGGTGGTGCCGGTTTTCCGATCGCTGGCAAGGACGATATCTCCTTTGTGGGCCCGGATGATGGAGAAGCTGACGGAAAGGCCCAGGCCGGTGCCGTCCGATTTGGTAGTGAAGAAGGGGTCGAAGATCTGGGCCCGGATCTCCTCCGGGACTCCGGGCCCGGTGTCGGTAAAGTCAATCAGGGCCTTGCCGTCCTCTTCTCGGGCCTGCAGACTGAGGATGCCTCCGCTGTCCATGGCTTGGACCGCATTGAGAATGATGTTGACGAAGACCTGCTGCAGCTGATTGGCATTGCCGGTGACCGGCAGAGGCGCTGCCGGCAGATCGGTGTGGACGTGGATCTGCCCAAGGCGGATCTGGTTGCGCAGGAGGACCATGGTCTCGCGCAAGAGCTTCACCAGGTCCACTTCTTCCTGGACCGCGGCTTTGCGGGAGCGGGAGAAGTCGAGCAGATGGTGGACCACCTCCCGGGCTCGGTCCGCCTGGGTGAGGATGTCATGCACCATTTCCTGTCGGTCCTCGGCCTCCAGATTGGAAAGATCCTCGAGCAGCACCTCGGCGGTGAGGTAGATGTTATTGAGCGGGTTGTTGATCTCATGGGCGATGCCGGCGGTGACCCGGCCGATGGCGGCCAGTTTGGCCGACTGTATCAATTGGTTCTGCTTGGTTTCCAGGGCGTCCAGCATAAGGTTGAGGGAATCAACCAACTCCGTGCATTCGAGGGAGCTGCGGCAGCTCGACGCCAGGGGGATGGTCGAGAGCTCGCCGCGCATGATTTTGGCCGCCGCCTCGCGGATGGACTGCAGGGGGCCGATGATCCACCGGATGAGAAAAAAGGAGATCACCGCACCGAAAGCGGAAGCGGAGACCAGGATCAACAGGGCCACATCCCGGTAGCGGCGGACCTGCTTTTCGATGGTCCGGCGAGCCCGGGTATCCATCTCCAGAATGGATTGGGTGAGGTCATGCCCTTGCTGCCGCAGGTTGTCCTTGGTGATCTCGAGCTGCTTGGGGTCGAGCTGCGGATGAGTGAGCTGCTGCAGCAGGGCTGCATATTCCTTCAGCCCGGATTCCTGTTCGGGAAGCATGGAATGGACGTCGAGATTGGCAAAGGAGTGATTGGCCCGGAGCTTCCCGAATGAGGCCCGGACTCCTTCCAGATAGTCGAGGGCGCTCGTCAGGTCCTGCGAGTTGCCGTACAGGAGGAAATTTTTTTCGTAGCGGCGGGTTTCGAGGAGCTCCTGGTTGAGCTCGTAGAATTGCTCGATGAGCCCGATCTTGTGCTGCATGTGAGACAGGGAGACCAGGGCGAGCAGGGTGGCCAAATAGCCCAGAAAAAAGATGAACAGCAGACTGATGATCAGTTTGCTGCGGATTGATTTGGGAGAAAAGAAATCGAATCCTGTGCGCGTGTCCGGAGCAGCCCGCGGCCGGGTTCGTCGCTTCGTCTGCGGCTTCTCGTCCCCGGGTCTCCGGAAAAAATCATGGGTCATGCAGGTTTTGTTCCAGAATTCAGTCAGGTCGCCCTTGCTCGTCAGCGGATTCCGCACTCAGGGCCCGTTCAATCACCCGCTTGAGGTCATCCAGCCGGAAGGGCTTGGCGATGAAGTCGAAGACCCCTTGGTTGAATGCCGCCTTGGCGGTCTCCTGCTCGGCGTAGCCGGTGATGATGATCACCCTGGTTTCCGGGTTGCTCCGTTTCACCCGGGCGAGCACCTCCATGCCGTCCATGCCTTCCATTTTGAGATCGGTGACCACCACGTCGAAGGGCCTTTCGGCCATGGCCGTCAGGGCGGGCATGGCGCTGGTGAAGACCTCCACCTCCAGGCCCATCTTGCTGAACACCTGCTGCAGCCGCTTGCCGACGATGGGCTCGTCGTCCACGACCAGCAGGCGAAACGGCGGATTTCTGTCCGCGGTCATAGCGCTCCCCCACCTTCCTTGGAGATGACGTCGTAGTTGCCGAGCAGAAAGGCCTCTGCGTAATGTTCGACGCTGCGATCGCTGTCCAGCCGGACATCGAGCTGGCGGGTGAAGCCCACCAGCCGCCCCAGGATATCCAGAGTGCGTTCCATTTCGCTCCGGACCATGTTGCCGGCCCGGGCGATGACCAGGTCGCCTTTGGTCCGGACATTGAAATCGAAAGCTTCCAGAATCAGAGCAATTAGTTTAGCGCGGCGCGATCGTTTGGTCAAATCGGTCGCGCCGCCGAGAAACCGGAAATAGATGTGGTTGTCCCGCGCCACATCGTGGCAGTGGGCGTCGATAATGTTGAAATGGTAGCCGAAGCGGAAACAGAGGTTGACATAGTCGCGGCTGACCACCGCGATGTTGTGTCCGGAGTACTGGCCGGCGACGGCATCAGGCGGCGCATTGAGCATGCTGCTCACCAGATCCTTGAATCCCACCGGCATGGTGGCCCGGTGCCAGACGTCCGGATAGAGCATGCCTTCCAGGATGGCCCGGAAGGGAACCGAGGCGACGTCCTTGAACTCCACTTGGTCCGGCGGGGCATCCGGGGCCAGGCCCCCGTCGATATCGATCACCAGGATGCCCGCCGGGATGGGCAGCTCCATCCGGCGCACCAGATGGTCTCGCAGCAGGCACCGCTCGTCCCGCCCCACGTCCACCAGCTTGACCACCGCTATTTCGTGGGTGTAGCGCAGGATGTCGTGATAGGTCTGGCAGGCCTCGGGGGTGAACTCCTGAAGGAGCGGGTCGAGCAGCTGCAGCCGGGAGACCGTTCTGATGATGCGGCGGAGCAACCGGAATTCCTTGCTGGTTGCTAGATCGAGGCTGGCGGCCTGATAGGCGGCGAGCTCAGGGATCCTTCCCTTGTAAATCCTCCGGTCTTCGGCATCGACCGTCACTTCCATGCCCGAGTGCACCTTGTTCAGGATGCCGGGGACATCGACCAGACAGGGAACCCGCATCTCCCGGCAGAGGGTGGCCATGTGGCTGACCGGGGTGCCGATTTCGGTCAAGATGGCCGCCGCCCGATGCATCACCCGGAGGAAGGAAGAGGAGTCGCGCCGGCTCACCAGGACGGCTCCCTCGGGAAAATGCTGCAGGTCCTCCTGGGAGGAGACGATGAAGACCGGGCCGGCGCCGATGCCCTGCTGGGCGATCTTTCCCTGACCAGAGACCAGTTGCTCGTAGGCGTCGAGGACCGCAGGCAGGGCCCGGGTTCCGACCTCCTGCTCGCGGATGACCAGGGGCCGGGCCTGGATGATGTACAACTCGCCCCGGCCGTCGATGGCCCATTCCACATCGACCGGGCGCTTGGCCAAATTTTCCAGGTGGACGACCCGGGCGGCGATTTCTGCGAGCTGAACCGGAGTAAGACAAAGGTCCTGCTGGGCTGCGGCCGGGATGGACCGTTCTTCGAGTCCGCCATCAGGGGCCGGGTACCGGCCGGTCTTTTTGTCGGCGGCCTGGCTGGCAAGCAGCCGGAAAGGCGGCGATTTCTCCAGACGGAACGAATCGGTGGGGATGGCCCCCTCCACCACGACCTCCCCCTGGCCCCAGGCCGCGGTGATGATCATGGCCGGGCTGGCCGGGGCGAGGGGATCCAGGGAATAGGCCACCCCGCTCACTTCCGCATCGACCAGCCGCTGGCAGCCGACGGCAATGGCCATCGGCCCTTCTCCGGGGGTCAGCTGCCGACGGTACTGGACCGGCTGGGGCCCGAACAGACTGGCAACCACCTCCCGGTAGGCCCGGAAGATCGCGTCGGTTTCGGCAGGGACATTGAGGACGGAGCGGAAAAGGCCGGCAAAGGAGAGCTCCATGTCCTCCTCCGCGGCGCTGCTGCGAATGGCTAGAAAAAGGGGGCCGCCGGTGTTTTCCCGCATCTGGGCCAACTTTCCGGCCAGGACCTCCCGGAACCCGGAGGGCGGGTTGGCCTTCTTGACCGCCTCTTCGAGACGGCCGCGGCACTCCTCCAGCTCCGTCTCCTCGGTATCGGGGCGGGCCATGAGCTCCTCGAAACTGGAGAGAGTTTCCCGGAGGCCGTTCTCGTCGATGAGGTCGTGATAGGTGCGGCTGGTGATGACGAAGCCTTCAGGGATCCTAATTTGTTCGTCGTGGCAGATCTCGGCCAGATGGGCGAACTTGCCGCCAACCAACCCCCAATGGCGAGGCTGGATGGCAGACAAGGGCAGCAGAGGCGGGCCCTGCCGTTCCTCGCCGCCGGTCATGATGTCGCGGAGTTGAGTGGTCAGACGGTCGTAAACGGGGTACAAGTCCTGGTGGCGGTTCTCGTCCAGTTCATTCAGGGCATCGATGGAGGAACGGACCGTGGCGGCCAGCCGATCGGCGAGGCCCAGGATCGACTGGTGGTCGAAAATGAAAGCGCCCCCGAGCATTTCGCCCATGTCGGCGATGATCTCGAGGGCCTGATTGTTGAAGTGCAGGACCCGGCGGAAACGCTCGAAGACCAGCTTGATCGGGTGGCAGACAGGGGCTCCTTCTTCCCGGAAGCCCCTGCCTGCCCACAGGTTCCTTATTTTGGCGAGCAGGGTCAATGCGCCTCCCAAGCGGCGGCGCGATTTCCCCTGCGGAGCGGTAAGCGATTAACGGTTTTTCCGCGGGATAAAAACCGGATCGCCTCGTCCCTGATTTTGTAAACGTTCACTGGTGCCCCAGATCCGCGGAAGAGGCCTGAGAGCTGGATTGGTGTTCCGCGAGCAGGCCGATGAGCACGGAGATGGGGTGCCTGTGGGCGTTTACGATCAGTGGGCGCCGCCGCCTTTAAATAACGAGCCCACCGCGAAGCCGGCAGCCATGGCGACCACCAGGGCCATGATGCCGTAAACCGCGGCCCGGTCGAAGGCCAGGCGCGACAACGTCGCCACTGCGCCGGCGCGGGCAACTTCCAGGGAGGTTTCGGCGCTTTCCACCACCTTGCCGTCCCGCACCGCCAAAACTTGGACGGTATACGTGCCCGGAGCGGCCTCATACGGCCAGGCAGTCTCCAGGCGATAGTTGCCGCCCTGACGAGTGACTGTCCCTTCCTGGATTCGATACAGCCGCTCTTTTTTCTTGAACTGGATGAAATGGTCAAACCACTGGTCCTTGTCCGGCTCGGCCATGGAGCTTTCGATCTCGGTGCGCTCCTTGAGGGCCGGATAACCGATGGTGTACTGGACCCGCTCGGCGGGGCTCAGCAGCCCTTCCAGCTTGCTGGTGGAAGAGAGCAGATACACGGTGGGCGTGTTCTTGAAATCCATATTGCCCATCTTCATCCAGAACAGGCCGGCGGCTTTGCCCTTGTATTTTAACAAGGTATCGTGCGGTGCGGAAGCGATCTTGACGATCAGTTCATCGCCCGCGGCGCTGGTCCCGGTCACCACCAGGTTGGCCCCATGATAGGAGAGGTTGATGGGGATCTCCTGGGGCGAAACGGAGACGGTCAGGGCCAGGGCCGTCGAAGCGCTTAGAACCAGGCCCAACATTACCACGATTGCGGCCTGCAGCCGACAAATTGTTTTCATTGTCGATGATTTCCTCATGATTAGTGTCCTCCCCCGTATGCCAGCAGGAGCGAAGGTTCCAGCACCTGCTCCAGAACGATTTTTGCCGTCACCACCAGCACGATGATCGCCAGCAGGATCTTCAGCTGGTCGCCGTGCAGCTTCCGGCCGAGGATGGTGCCGATCTGAGCACCGAACACCGAGCCCACCAGCAGCAGGATGGCCAGCAGGAAGTCGACCGTATGGTTGCTGTAGGCTTGCAGGAAGGTGACCTCAGTGCAGGTGAACATGATCTGGAAGAGGCTGGTGCCGACCACCACGTGCATGGGCATCCGCAGCATGTAGATCATCACCGGCACCATGAGGAAGCCGCCGCCAACGCCCATGATGGCCGCCAGGATTCCCACGAAGACGCCGAGTCCCAAGGGGACCAGGGCGGAGTGGGTCACCCCTGATTTCTCGAAATAGGTCTGCAGGGGTAAAGAGGCGAGGAGTCCCTTTTTCTCGTTTTCCATGACCATGGAGGCAGTGGCGACGCCGGCCCCGCCATCAGCGGAGGCCATGGTGCTGTCCATGCGGAGCGAATCGCCGGTGTTGCCGGAACCACCGGCGCCGCCGGATTTACCGGGATTGCTGCCCGGGTCGGCGGCCTTCTTTTTGTTCTTGCGCAGCGCGTTCAGGCTTTCGAAGAACATGAAGGTGCCCACCACTCCCAGCATGATGACGTAAGTCATCTTGATGAGGAAGTCAGCGCCACCGGTGGCCCGCAGGATCTTAATGATCTGAACGCCGACGGCGCCGCCCAAGAAGCCGCCTACGAGCAGGTACAGCCCCATTTTGAAATCCACATTGCCGAGCCGCCAGTGGGCGAGTGTGCCCGAGGCGGAAGCGGCCACGATCTGGTTGGCGTCGGTGGCGGCGGCTATGGTCGGCGGGATGCCGATCATCATGAGCAGCGGGGTCATGAGAAAGCCCCCTCCCACGCCGAACAGGCCCGAAAGCAGCCCTACGGCAAGCCCCAGGCCCACTACCAGCAAGTAATTCACGCTGGTGAGGGCAATCGGTAGATACATGAACATGATTCTCGTCCTCCATTTTCAGTTGTTGAAGTTGGTTCACAAATTTCCCCGGCCGTCTTCCCTTGAGAGACCAGGACCCAGATCCCTTTTTGGTTTCCTTCTTCTAACTTCCCCGAAAGTTGATGTGCCGCAACGCCTGCTCGAACTTCTCATCATCCCAGGAATCGGTCACCAGGGTCCAGAAGGAGTCCGCATACCAGTGCCGGTCGGCCAGCAGTTTTCGGCGAAGCTCGGCGGCCCACCGGCTCAGCCTCTTTAGCGCCGATTGTCCCGAGGCGCCGATGACAAGGCAGAATGCCAGATGATCCTTCAGGAAAGCGAGCAGTTTGTCCTCCCAGTCCTCGTCCTCCAGGAGATGGCAGCGGATTTCGACTCCTTCCGTCTCTGCCAGCCAGGCCACGGTCTTCTGGAAATGACGGGTCTCTTCCCCGGCCCTGAAAAGATCCCGAATCTCACCATCCATTTCTTTCGCAGCGGCAGGCGGCCCGAGCAGCACATGCACCTCTCCGCCGGTCCTCTTGGCAAGCCCCATCGCGCGGAGAGACGCAAAAAGATCGGCGTGGCTGCCGGTGAGGAGAATCACGATCCCCTTATTCATGGCGGGTTCTTTTCGAGAAATACATGGATGTCCGTCCTCCAAACGAATTCGATACCCTGTTTTAGCAAAAGGCGTGCCGTTTTGAAAACCGCTGTTTTTCGAGAGAGGAAGAAGCCTGGCGAGCGGCGTATGGGATCGACGGCCTGTCTCAAAAAAAGTTATAAAATCAATTTGTTGTAGGTTAAATGAGAGGGTGGAAAAGGCTGATGGGGATGGGGGATCCCTTGTTTTTCCGATCGCTGAGTTCTGCTTGACCGGCTGGAAATTTGCCCCGGGGGAATAGGGCCGATTGTTTCAAAGTGAAAGCGTTTATTTTTAACTAGTTGTATTTTTAGAATTTTATATAGATGAAACAGGTGTCTCGTATTGAAACAAAGAGGAGAGGGGGAGAGAGCTACTTGGCCTGTTTGGGGAGCAGATTGAATTCGCGGAGGCGCCGCCACAGGGTGGTCCGGGATATTCCCAGGCGCCGAGCGGTCTCGCTCTGGTTGTACCCGGTTTCCCGATAGACTTCGAAGATGTGGTCTTTTTCGAGCTCCTTCAGGGGAGGGGTGGTTTCCGGTGCCGACTCTTCTTTCACTGCAAAGAAAATGTCCGGCGGCAGGTCCTTGGCCAGAAGGGTGGGCTCCTGGCTCAGGGCGACGGCCCGCTCGACGATGTTTTCCAGCTCCCTGACGTTGCCGGGAAAAGGATAACCCCCAAGCGGTTCCAGAAACTCGGTGGTGAGCACCGGGGTCGGCTTGCCGAAGCGGCGGGCGGCGCCAGCGGCGAAATGGGCGGCCAGGGCGGGAATGTCTTCCCTGCGCTCCCGCAAGGGGGGAACCTGAATGGTGACCACCTTCAGCCGGAAGAAGAAATCCTGGCGGAATTCCTTGTTCTTGATCATCTTTTCGAGGTTTCGATTGGCTGCGGCGATGAAGCGGACATCCAGATCGACGGGCTTCACGCCGCCCACCCGCAGAAAGGTGCGCTCCTGGAGCACCCGGAGCAGCTTCACCTGCATGGAAATGGGCATAACCCCGATTTCATCGAGAAAGACGGTGCCACCGTTGGCGGTTTCCAGAAGCCCCAGCTTGGTGGTGAGCGCCCCGGTGAAGGCCCCTTTTTCGTGGCCGAAGAGCTCGTTGGGAATCAGCTCTTCGGAGAAGGCCCCGCAGTTGAAGGAAACGAAGGGAAGGTGGGCGCGGCGGCTGTTGGCGTGCAGCGAGCGGGCCACCAGCTCCTTGCCTGTGCCGCTTTCTCCCCGGATGAGCACGTTGCAGTCCACCTTGGCCACCCGGGCGATGGTTTTGAAGATCTCCTGCATGGCCCGGGAGCCGCCGATGATTTCGCCGAACCGATTGGCTTTCATCAGCTCCTCGTGCAACCGGTCCTTCTGCCTGAGCTGGCGGACATGGGTGAGAGCGTCTTTGACGGCCGCCCGCAAGTCCTGCAGACGGAAGGGCTTTTCCACATAATGGAAGGCCCCCTTTTTGGTGGCCGCCACCGCCTGTTCGATGCTGGCATAGCCGGTGATGAGGATGACCGCGGTTTCCGGCGCCATGGCGTGGACCCGCTGCATGAGGTCCACCCCGTCCGCATCCTGCAGGCGGATGTCCATGACGACCACGTCGGGCGGGTTTTTCTGGACGGATGCGAGCGCTTCCCGGGCGGTGATGAACCCCTCCGCCCGGTAGCCGTCCTGACTCAGGGCGTGGGTCAGGCGCCGTACGGTGATGGCCTCGTCATCGACGATGAGGATGCGTGCGCTTTCGGCTGGTGCTTCGGTGGGCATCAAAAACTTATCTTCCAAAAAAGAAAGGGGGCGTAGTGCCCCGCCTCGGTCCTTCAATCGTTAAGCCTTCAATAATTAATCCGGAAAGGGTGGCTTGTCAAGAAACCAGACGGCGGGACTTCGTCTGGCCAAAAGCATGGATGGCCGCCTCCGGGGTAAGGGAAGCTTGCCGGGGTTTCGGAGTTGTCTCGTAACAGGTTGATTTTTTACCGATTGGTACAAAAAGAAATTTCTCTCTTGATATTCGATTATTCTTTTTGTACCGTTCGATCTCCTTTTAAGAGGAGCCAGGAGATGCGCGGCAAAAGTTTTGACGAGCAACAGGCTCTGGAAGCGGCCATGAGGCTGTTCTGGACCAAGGGGTATGCGGCGACCTCTCTGCAGGATCTGGAGGCTGCCACCGGGCTCAACCGGACCAGCCTATACAACGCCTTCGGCAACAAGAACAGCCTGTTCAAAAAAGCGCTCGGCCGCTACATGGGAATGGTCCGGCAGAGGTTCCGGGAGATCATTGATCGGGCCGCTACCAGCCGGGAGGCGGTGCAGGGCATCCTGGAGACAGTGGTGGACCTCCACTTCAGCAAGGAGTCTCCGGGCGGCTGCCTGGCGGTGTTGTCCGCCATGGAAAGCAGCCAACACGATGCCGAGACCCTGGCGATGACCGCGGCCATGTTCGGGGACAAACGGCAGATGCTCATCGGTCTGCTGGAGCGGGGCAAGGCCCGGGGCGAATTCCATCGAGATTTCGACGTGACCGGCACGGCCACCGCCCTTGCCGCCGTGGCCTCCGGCATGGTGGTGCTGGCCAAGGCCGGCCTGCCGGCCACCGCCATCGCCGGCATGATCCAACCGGTTTTGGCCCTGCTCGATCGCGGCAGAGTCGCCCGCTGAATTTTGAACTACTCCGCAAACCTAAAATATGCTGATTCTCCATCTTTTAACCCGGTGACGGCGAAAATTCCCTCGGGCTACAGATTATTTGGGATTTCAACTGTTGTAGACGAAGGACGAGGGCGAAAGGAACCGGCTAGTTTATTCTCAGATAAGGATGATAGCATGAAGAAAAATGAGGCATCGAGAAATGAGGTTTTAAGGGAGAAGGCATTTGTCGACATCCCGTGTATCGATGCCTGAGTATTCGATCGTTTTCAAACTCTTGGCGAGACCAAAGGAGTAATGATGGTAAAAAAGATTGTTCTGTTCATGATCAGCGTCCTTCTCTTCGGAGCGGCATCGGCATGGGGCAAGGATGCGGTTTTTTCCATGGGCTACAGCCTGACCCAATCGCCGGCCGGCACCCTTTTGCTCACCGTGACCACGGATACCGCCGAATTCGGTCCCTGGCTCGGGGTTTCCCTTTACCCTCCCCGGCAGGGAAAGGAGAAGGTGGTCGGTAAGAACATGGCATTTCCAGTGAAAGAGGGAAAATGGATCAAGGAGATTCCCATCGATCCCCGATACCGGAACGGCACCTTCGAGATTGCCATCTGGGGAAAGCGGATTTCCAAGGAGGATTGTGCCAAGGATGATCTTTTCTGCCAGCGGAACGGTTTCCGGCTGGAGAACATGTATTCGTATGCCTGGGGCCTTCTTGCAGCCCCGTAAGGGGTAAGCGGCCACAGGCACCGCATCTTCGCGCGATCGCTTCCGGCCGCATAGCGCTGCTATAGCGTCCGGTCGCGCTTGCACAAATCTGCGGCACCTGTGACCGCTTACCACAATTTCCCAAAGAACTTCCGTTCTAAAGATCCCGTTACCTTAACATCTTGAAAGTGCATCGCTGCGCTCGCAATGACTCGTCTGAAGGTTTTTCTGAACACGGAACACAGAACACGGAACACCGATGGAATCGCATTCCCCGTGAATTCACCATCAGGAGGAAAATATGCCCTTCGATCTTCACAAACTGCAGCAGTATGCCATCAGCGCCAACGGCCTGATCTTCGATCCTGAAACCGGGTCCATCTTCACTACCAATCAGACCGGGTTGAGCATCCTGAATCATCTGAAGGCGGGACTCGATCCTGACCAAGTCAAGGAGCGGCTGGCCGAGGAGTACGAGGTGCCGACAGGGGAGGTTCTGGACCACGACCTCAATGACTTCCTTAACCAGCTCCTTTCCCTGCACATCGTGCAGGAAAACGATGGTTAGCCTGGCGGTGAGCGGCCTCGCCGCAGTGGACAACCCGGCGCCCGGGGTGGCGGTGATCCGCTGCCTCCGGGAAGAGGGCTTTGCCGGTACCATCGTCGGTCTGGCCTACGACGTGCTCGAGCCCGGCATTCTCAACCGGGAGATCGTGGACGCGGCCTACCTCCTTCCCTATCCCAAGGCAGGCAAGGCTGCGCTCCTCGAGCGGCTGGTGCACATTCACGAGCGTCATCACCTGCACGCAATTATCCCCTGCCTGGACTCGGAATTGACTAATTTAATCGGCCTCGAAAAAGAGCTGGCCGCCCGCTCCATCCGGTGCATCCTGCCCACTTCGGCCCAGCTGAAAGCAGTCTCTAAACGCCGCCTGACCGGGCAGCTCGCCGCTCTCGGCGTCAAGAGCCCGGAAACCCGTTTCGCCTCCGGTCCGCAGGAGATCCGGAAGATCGTCGAGGAGATGGATCTACCGGTGTTCATCAAAGGGCCTTTTTACGAGGCTTACAAGGCCCGCACGGTCGAAGAGGCGTTGCATTTCTCTTCTATCGTCGCCGACCGCTGGGGGTATCCGGTCATCATCCAGGAGGACGTGAAGGGCGAGGAGATCAATGCGGCAGTGGTAAGCGACGGCAAAGGCGGTTGCGCGGCCGTCTGCATGAAAAAACTGGTGATCACCGGTAAAGGCAAAGGATGGACCGGGGTCAGCATCAAAAACGAGAAGCTGCTGGCTATCGCCCGCGCCATAACCTCCGGGATCGGCTGGCGGGGGCCGATGGAGATCGAGGCCATACAGGGTCCGGACGACACCATCTGGGTGATCGAGATCAACCCTCGTTTTCCGGCCTGGATTTATTTGAGCAAGGCCGCCGGCCTCAACTTGCCTTATCTCCTGCTGCAGATGATCGAAGGGCGGTCTCTGCCCGCAGAGAGCGATTACCGGACCGGGGTCGTCTTCTCCAACTTCACCACCAATATCATCACCGAGATCGGCACCATCGAGGGGCTGTTCACTGCCGGAGAGGTTCATTATGAAAAAGAGCTATGAAAAACCGGTGATTAAGCGATATCAGGCTGGAATAGCTGATAAATTCGCACCGATCGCCGCGGTGAAAACACTGAAGGCCATCGAAGGCCGCCCGGTGGCCGATCTGATCAAGGAATACGGTTCACCGCTTTTCGTCTATTCCGAGCGCCAAGTGCGCGAAACTCATCAACGGCTGCTCGACGCCTTCTCCATGCGCTATCCGCGCGTTCAGGCCGCCTGGAGCTACAAGACCAACTACCTGCGGGCGATCTGCCGGCTTTATCAGCGCCTGGGCTCCTGGGCGGAGGTGGTCTCGCCCATGGAATACGAAATGGCCCGCAAGCTGGGAATGCCGCCCGAGCAGATCGTGTTCAACGGGCCGTACAAGCCTTATGAGGCCTTGAAGAAGGCGGTGCTCGAGGGGGCGATGGTGAACGCCGACAGCTTGGACGAGCTCAGCGACTTGGAGCGGATCGCCGAGGAGACCGGGGCGCCGGTGGCCGCGGGCATCCGGCTCAACATGGCTTTGGAGGGGGGCTTCATGTCCTGGGACCGGTTCGGGTTCAACCTCGATTCGGAGCAGGCCTTCCACGCGGTCAAGAAGGTGACCGCCAAAGGCAAGGTGCGTATCCGGGGCCTCCATTCCCACATCGGCACCTTCATCCGTGATGTGGACCATTACCGGACCCAGGCCGGAAAGATGGTCGGCTTCGCTCTCCAGCTCAAGGAAAAGCTGGGGATCAAGATCGAGTACATCGACGTAGGCGGCGGCTTCGCCTCGGACATCGACCTCAAGGGCTCCTATCTGCGGACCTCGGAGGTCATCCCCCATTTCGAGGAATATGCCGAAGTCATCTGCACGCCGCTGCTTGATGCCTTCGCCCCCGAGGATTTGCCCCTGCTCCTCCTGGAGTCGGGAAGGGCGATGATCGATGAGGCCGGTTCCCTATGCGCCACCGTCATCGCCACCCGGCGGCTGGGGAGCGGCCAGCGGGCCCTGGTGCTCGATGCCGGCGTCAATCTGGTGTTCACCTCCTTCTGGTACAACCATGAGATCCTTCCCGCTGCGGACAAGAGCCTGCCTTTGGAAGACCACGTAGTCTACGGGCCGCTCTGCATGCAGATCGACGTGCTGCGGGACAGCGTCAAGCT